>JAISLZ010000071.1 GCA_031277015.1 Eubacteriales Family XIII. Incertae Sedis bacterium
AAGAAGATCATCGTGAGGTAGTAGCTGTGAGGTAGTAGCTGGTCCACGGGACGTATGTGGCTCTACAACTTCACACGGGGCGAGGAGCGCCCCGTGGGCTGCCGCCACTTGAATTTATTTTTAGGTCAATTTAGATCAATTTGCGCGATTTTCGTTGACATGGGTGTGCGGACTGTGATAAATTATATGGGCTGCCCACGGGAGACCCGCACGGCAGCCTTTTAAATTAACCTTGTCGCGGCGTGGCTATGCCTGCGGCGCAGGGGGAGGCGAAGCGTGCCGGAGAATGCGCGTTTTTAGGAACGGAGGCGACTATGAGAGTCAAGATCACGCTCGAGTGTACGGAGTGCAAACAGCGCAATTACGACACTATCAAGAACAAGAAGAATGACCCCGACCGTCTCGAGCTGAAAAAATATTGTAAGTTCTGTCGCAAGGAGACGCTCCACAAGGAGACGAAGTAGGGAACAGGTCAATGGCCAACAAAAAGAAAAAAAAGAACCTAAACAAGGAGCCCGCCGACAAGAGCAAGTCCTCTATCAAGAGGGCTATGAATGCGTCCAAGGCCGCTGACGCGAACAAGCGCCGCCATGCGGTAGCCGCGCAGAACGGGCAGCAGGAGAAGAAGGGCGGTTGGGGCGAGTATTTCAAGGGCGTCAAGATCGAGACGAAGAAGGTCGTGTGGCCTACGCGTCCGGAGTTGATCTCCTATACCATCGTCGTGTTGTTTACGTGCGCGTTTTTTGGCCTGATGATATGGGGAGTCGACTCGGCTTTCCTTGCGATGCTCAGGCAGATCGTGCATATACCGTATTAGTATAGGGGATAAGATGGCAGAAGATAATATCCGCGAAGGGGTGGCTGAGGAATACGCCGCTGTTCAGGGAAATATCGGGGAACAAGTCGGGTCTGCGGATAGGGCGCTTTTGTCTACGGAAGACGGCTTCTATGACGATACCGACGAGCATTCACCGCGTTGGTACGTAGTTCACACATACTCGGGACATGAGAACAAAGTCAAGTCGAGCATAGAGAAGCAGGTGGAGAGCTTTGCGGAGAAGATCGAGATAGACTTCCCTCTCGTCGACCGTTTCGGGTATGTCGTTCCCGAGAAGAAGGACGAGTACGGACATGAGGTGATAAGGAACGACAGGAAGGTGTATCTCTGCGATATGGCCGACCTGATCCGCAAGATCAACGTGCCTATGCACGACGTGACAGTTGTCAAGGAGAAGGAGAGCAAGGTCAAGAGCCGTAAGATGTTCCCCGGATATATCCTGGTTAAGATGATAGTCGAGGACAAGTCGTGGTTCCTCGTGCGCAATACGTCGGGAGTCACAGGGTTCGTGGGGTACAATACAAAGGAACGCAAGAACAGGCCGGTCGCACTGTCCAAAGAGGAAGTGCGCCGCATGGGTATTGAGAAGGTCGTCATCGAGCTGGACTTCAGCGTTGGCGACAGCATCAAGGTCATCAACGGGCCGTTCGAGAGCTTCATCGGCGTGGTCGAGGAAGTCAATCCCGAGAAAGAGACATTGAAAGCTCGCATCACGATGTTCGGCAGGGAGACCCCTGTAGAGCTTATCTACGACCAGGTGGATAAGATCTACTGATTTGATAAAAACGCCTTGCAGCGGAAGCCTGTGAGGAGAAAGGAGAGATTATGGCAAAAAAAATAGACGGCTACATAAAGCTACAGATACCCGCGGGCGGGGCAAATCCCGCGCCGCCGGTAGGTCCTGCGCTCGGGCAGAAAGGTGTGAACATCATGGATTTCTGCAAGCAGTTCAATGCCAAGACCCAGGATCAGGCCGGTATGATTATCCCCGTGGTCATCACCGTGTATGCGGACCGGTCTTTCAGTTTTATTACGAAGACGCCGCCGGCCGCTGTCCTTTTGAAAAAGGCGGCAGGGCTGGAAAGGGCGTCAGGAGAACCGAATCGCAACAAAGTCGCTACCATTACCAGGGCGCAGGCCGAGGAGATAGCGAATACTAAGATGGCGGATCTGAACGCTGCCAATCTGGAAAGCGCCACCGAGATGATCAAGGGCACTGCCCGCAGCATGGGGATCATCGTGGAAGGATAGGCGTGGGAGGGGCCTCCCGCGCGGTGGGCCGCATAGCGGCGAACGCATAGGAGATGCCCCGTAGGAACCACAAGGAGGTAAAAAATGCCCAAAAGAGGCAAAGGCTACAGAGAGGCCGCAAAACTCATAGACCGCCAAACCCTTTACGAGCCGTTAGACGCGCTCGGGCTCGTTCTAAAGAGTGCACGCGCCAAGTTCGACGAAACGGTAGAAGTACATGTGAGGCTCGGGGTTGACGGACGCCACGCTGACCAGCAGGTGCGCGGAGCCATCGTGTTGCCGCACGGCACTGGCAAAAGCGTGCGCGTACTCGTCTTTGCAAAGGGTCCTAAGGAGACGGAAGCCAGGGAAGCCGGCGCTGACTACGTCGGGGGCGATGATATGGCACAGAGGATACAGAGCGAAGGGTGGTTTGATTTCGACGCGGTTGTGGCGACACCGGATATGATGGGTGTCGTCGGCAAGCTCGGCAAGCTGCTCGGGCCTAAGGGTCTGATGCCGAACCCAAAGTCCGGCACGGTCACAAACGACATCACGAGGGCGCTTGAGGATATCAAGGCCGGGAAGGTGGAGTATCGTCTCGACAAGAGCAACATCATTCACACTCCGATAGGCAAGGTGAGTTTCGGCGAGGAAAAGCTCGCGGACAACTTCGGCGCCCTGCTGGAGGCGATAGTGAAAGCGAAGCCGGCGGCGGCGAAGGGCCAGTATCTCAAGAGCGTCACCGTGGCTTCGACGATGGGGCCCGGGGTCAGGATCAACCCCATAAGAGCCACTTCGCAGAACTAGATATTATAAGTATTGCGCATGATTTTTCCGTTGTAGCTAGGTGAGCGACAACGACAGTAGCGAAAAAAGACACGCATGGGATGTGAGGACACTTCGCGTCTTAGTTGCAAATAACCGTAGACAGTGGGAGAGTCTCTACTCTCAAAACGCGCAGGGCGCGATCCCGCCGAGGCTTCATAGATGTATATCAAATGGCCTTATTCGTTTGCGGAAATGAAATAAGGCCATTTTTTGCGGCCGGAAAGGAGATAGGATGTCAGAGGCAAACTTGAAAAAAAAGCAGGCGGTCATCGACGAGATCAAAGAGAAGTTCGAAAGGGCCAGCTCCGCTGTGGTCATCGACTACATGGGGGTCACGGTCGCCGAGGCTGACGCTATGCGCACCAAACTGCGTGATTCGGAAGTCGACTACAAGGTCTACAAAAACACCCTCATAAGTCGGGCGATAGGCGGCACGGATTACGAGCAGCTCAATGATGCGCTCGCGGGCCCGAGCGCGCTCGCCTTCGGTTTTGAGGATGCGACCGCGCCGGCACGCGTGCTGAATGGGGTCATGAAGGAATACAAGAAGATGACCTTCAAGGCGGGCGTCATAGAGGGCGTTTTTTATGACGCCGCCGGAATGGGGCAGATCGCGGAGATACCTTCCAAGGACGTTTTGATTGCGAAGTTCCTCGGCAGCATTCAGAACCCGGTCAGCGGTTTTGTACGCGTGCTGGCGGCGATAGCGGACAAGGGGGAAGATGATGCTCCCGCGGACGACAAGCCCGCAGATGAAGCGGCTTCCGCGGATGACGCCGAAACCGCTACATAAGCATCAATAGAAGAAACCAAGGCCGAGTGAGTACGGCCAATTACGATCAAACGGAAAGGATAAACATCATGGCTAAACTATCAAACCAGGAAATTATTGACGCAATCAAGGAATTGACTGTGCTTGAACTCAATGACCTCGTGAAAGCGTGCGAGGATGAGTTCGGCGTTTCGGCCGCCGCCGCTGTCGTAGCTGCGGGACCCGCCGCGGGCGCCGCAGCAGTTGAGGAGCAGACAGAGTTCAATCTCGAGCTGACGGAAATCGGCGCAGAGAAGATCAAGGTCATCAAGGTCGTGCGCGAGATCACCGGTCTCGGCTTGAAGGAGGCCAAGGAACTCGTAGACAGCGCACCATCCATCATAAAGGAGAGCGTAGAGAAGGCGGAAGGTCAGGCCTATCAGAAGCAGCTCGAAGAAGTCGGCGCGAAAGTCACTCTCAAGTAAATGCCTATCAAGGCTTCGACGCCCAAGGATAAGGAAGGCGGCAGCGTCCATCTGCGGATACGCGGGGGTGATGTGCCGCCTTATGCCATCCTTCCCGGTGACCCCGGTCGTACGCTACTCATCTCCAGGGGCTGGGACGAGCTTCGTGAGGTCGCGTTTAACAGGGAGTTCAGGACCATCACCGGCATACACGGAGGCGTTCCGATATGCTGCGCGTCGACGGGTATCGGCGCGGCAAGTTCGGAGATATGCATACATGAACTTCACGAAGCCGGAGTGCATACATGTGTGCGCGTGGGTACCACCGGCGGAATACAGCCTGACATAGATCTCGGCGACCTGGTCATACCCTATGCCTGCGTTAGGCGTGACGGGACGTCTGACACGTATATCGGACCCGAATATCCCGCGGCGGCGCATCCCCATGTTGTCATGGCGCTCATGCAAGCCTGCGACAATCTCGGTTACAAATACCGGCTCGGCATAGGCTATACGTCTTCGTCGTTCTATATCGGTCAAGGCAGGCCGCTTGCTGAGGATGGGGGCTACATGCCGTCGTTTGCGGAGTGCATCATCCCCGATTTGAAGAAGGCCGGTGTGACCAATATAGAGATGGAGGCTGCGGGGCAGTTCGTGGTCGGCGCCCTCCATGGCATGAGGATGGGCGCGATACTCGCGGTAGTAGCGAACCGTGTCACCGATGAATGGGGCGATAGGGGAGGCGAGGAGAAAGCCTGCCTCGCCGCCTCGGAAGCCGTGCGCATACTGTCGGGCTGGGACAGGGAAGGCCATGCGGAAATGTCCGTCGGTACGCCGGTAAAAGACAAAATCAAATAAGGGGTATGACATTCTCCAGTGACGGCAGCACGGCTAAAGCGGCCGCACGCGCACCGTCTGAAGGCTCCATCCGGTCCGGAATCATAATCACAGGCATTCCTGCGGCGTGAGCCGCGAGCACTCCGTTCTCTGAATCCTCCAGGACCAGACATTCACGGCTATCTATGCCGAGGCGCTCGGCGGCGATCAGGAAAATTTCGGGGTCTGGCTTGCCCTTGCTGGCATCCGCTCCGGTCACCACCACATCGAACGCGTCTGACAGGCTCGACTTCCTAAGTAGTACCTCCACCCTCTTTGGGGACGCAGCGGAAGCAACTGCCGCGTGCAGCCCTTTTTCGCGAAGGTGGTCAAGCAGCGCGTAAAGTCCGGGTTTGACGGGAGCACCTTCCTTCTCCACCCGCTCAAGCATCAGTTCGTTGCGCTCTCTGTGCAGTTCCGACGCGTCGGCCCGCGCACCCGTGCCATCAAAGTGCTTCTGTATGAGAGCACGGATCTCAGAGCAGGTCAGCCCCATAGTGAGTTTTATGATGCTGTCGGGTATGTCTACTCCGTGTCGGTCGGCTACGGACTTCCATCCCTCACGGGCAAGCCTTTCCGAGTCGTACATCAGCCCGTCCATATCGAAGATCACGGCTTTCGTTCCCTGGATGTTCATGTATACGATGGATCGCGCCTCCTTATTGCCGGCCGTTCAGATATATGATGTACTCGTATTTGTCCGCGATGAGCGTACTTATGGCGTATTCGAACGGACCGCGCTCGTTGTTGGCTATGCGTTTGCTCCTGAGCAATGCCGTACCTACCGGTATGTTCAGGACCTGCGCCTGGTAGAAATCCGCGTTCACCGCCGACAGATATTCCCATGCGTCCTTTATGGCCAGACCGTATTGCTGTTCAAGGAAGCGATAGAGCGCCGTGAAAGTGTTCTCATAGATTTCAAGGTGAGGGAAAAGGGATTCGATGAAATAGTTCTCCATGATTGCGATAGGTATGCCGTCCGCACATTGTACGCGCTGCACCCTGTAGACCTGGGCCCCGTCCGGCAGCTTCAGCGCTTCGGACACGTGGTGCGGAGCGGGTATCTTCTTTATGTGCATGCCTTTGGTCGAGATGACGTACCCTTTCTGCGTGAGTGTTTCCGTCACCGATGATACGCTGTTCAGCTTCTGTGTTGTGAGGGCGTCCATGACCTCGGACCCGCGTCCCTGCCTGACGTTGAGGTAGCCCTCCGATTTCAGTATGTCGATAGCCTTGCGTATCGTGGTTTTGCTGACGGAATACCGCTCCTCAAGTTCGGATTCCGATGGCAGAAGGGAACCGATGGGGTATTCTCCATTCCTGATTTTTTCCTTTATACTCGCGTACACCGCACGGTATGCGGGGATATTTGCCATAGTTCCTCCCTTACGCGTAAAGTCGGACAAAACTGTCTATACGTTACAATAAGGCAATATGGTAATAATGTCAATAAAAAAATCGGGTATCTCCAGAAACATAATGATGAATTTTTTAGCGAATAGCGGCATTTGAATGCATAAATCTCTAAAACACTGGGGAAATTTACTAATTTTTTACTTAAATATGCCATATTTTTATATTCACGACTGGTTTAACACGGTGTAAAGTATTTCTGGGATAATTGAATCAGGGAGAATGTGGTAAGGGAGGAGCCATTGTATGGCTCCATCTCCCCGCCGTTCCTTGATATAACGCAGGGCATTTCCGTGACC
>JAISLZ010000075.1 GCA_031277015.1 Eubacteriales Family XIII. Incertae Sedis bacterium
GTCACGGAAATGCCCTGCGTTATATCAAGGAACGGCGGGGAGATGGAGCCATACAATGGCTCCTCCCTTACCACATTCTCCCTGATTCAATTATCCCAGAAATACTTTACACCGTGAAAAACAAAGCAGACGATAAGTGATGAATTGTAAGCGCAAAATCGCTGATTTTATGGTAAAATTGATATAGTTGCAAAAGGCGATTTTGACCGCTACAGGCGGCATTTGTGGAGGGTGCATGGTAGACACGAGCAAACAGAAATACGACGCTGAACAGATTGAGGTCCTGGAGGGACTCGAGCCAGTTCGGCAACGCCCGGGCATGTACATCGGCAGCACGGGCCCGAGGGGGCTACACCATCTAGTCTACGAGGTCGTCGACAACAGCGTCGACGAGGCTATCGCGGGATACTGCAAAAACATCAACATAACGATACAGAAGGACGATTCCATCGTCGTCGAGGACGATGGCAGGGGCATGCCCGTCGACAAACACCCTAAGCTCGGCATCCCCGCCGTGGAGGTCATACACACGGTGCTGCACGCCGGCGGCAAGTTCGGCGGCGGCGGGTACAAGGTTTCGGGCGGCCTGCACGGTGTCGGCGCGTCCGTCGTTAACGCGCTCTCCGAGCATATGGAGGTCGAGGTCAAGCGCAACGGCTACATTTACAAGCAGACTTACAGCCGCGGCACGACGACATCGGCGCTTGAGATCATAGGCGAGTCCAAGCGGACGGGCTCGAAGACCATGTTCAAGCCCGACCCGGAGATATTCGACGAGATAGAGTTTGACTTTACGACGCTCGAGCACCGCATGAGGGAGATGGCATTCCTGAACAAGGCCGTGCGCATCACTCTGAAGGACGAGCGCGAAGGCAAGAAAAAGAAGGACGTCTTCTACTACGAAGGCGGCATCAGAGAGTTCGTCAAGCACCAGAACGAGAGCAGGACGACGTTGCACGATGACATCATCTATTTCGAGGCAAAACGTGGGGAGGACGCCGAAGTAGAGATAGCGATGCAGTACACCGACCGCTTCAGCGAGGTCATATTCACCTACGCAAACACGATCAACACGATAGACGGAGGCACGCATCTCGTCGGTTTTAAGTCGTCCTTGACGCGCGTGTTCAACGATTACGCCAGAAGGAACAACATACTGAAGGAGAACGACGAGAGTTTTGCGGGTGACGATGTGCGAGAGGGGCTGACGGCCATCGTCTCCGTCAAGCTGTCCGCGCCGCAGTTCGAGGGCCAGACGAAGGGCAAGCTCGGCAACAGCGATATGCGCGGCTTCGTCGAGACCGCGACGAACGACCACCTCATGGCCTTCCTTGAGGAACATCCGCAGGCGGCCAAGGCCATCATCGCGAAGATAATGAACGCATACAAGGCCAGGCTCGCGGCCCAGAAGGCCAGGGCGACGGTCAGGAAGTCGGGGCTCGATGGCGGCAGCCTTCCGGGGAAACTCGCCGACTGCTCTGAGAAAGACCCTATACTGTCCGAGATTTTCATCGTCGAGGGCGACAGCGCTGGCGGCAGCGCGAAGCAGGGGCGCGACCGCAAGCGTCAGGCCATCCTCCCGCTGCGCGGCAAGATACTGAACGTGGAGAAGGCGCGCTTTGACAAGATGCTCGGCTCGGAAGAGATCAAGAACATGATCACGGCGTTCGGCTGCGGCATAGGTGAGGAGTTCAACGAGGAGAAGCTGCGCTACCACAAGATCATCATCATGACAGACGCGGACGTTGACGGGGCGCACATACGCACCCTGCTTCTCACGTTCTTCTTCCGCCACATGACCCCGCTCATCCAGAACGGCTACGTATACATCGCGCAGCCGCCGCTCTACCGCGTGAAGAAGGGCAAGGAGGAACACTACACCTACAGCGAGCGCGAGCAGGACAAGCTGCTAGCGTCGCTAGGCGAGGGAAAGACGGACATTCAGCGTTATAAAGGCCTCGGCGAGATGGATCCCGAGCAGCTGTGGGAGACGACGATGGACTACGGAAACCGTACGCTCATACAGGTCACGGTAGACGACATGGCCGCAGCGGACGAGACGTTCTCCATGCTTATGGGCGACAAGGTGCCGCCGCGCCGCAAGTTCATCGAGGAAAACGCGAAGTACGTGAAGAATTTGGATATATGATACAAAGCCGCATATGCGGGGCGCATAGGATGTGAGGCCGCTACGCGGCCCAGCTAAATACAAGGAGCAGGATGGATTTACTTGATACGATAAGGCTCGAACAGCACGAAATCCACGATGAGATGAGGCGCTCGTACATCGACTACGCCATGAGCGTCATCGTGGGGCGTGCCCTGCCCGACGTGCGCGACGGGCTCAAGCCCGTACACAGGCGCATTCTCTACGGTATGACCGAGCTCGGGCTGACTCCCGACAAGCCGTTCAAAAAGAGCGCGCGCATAGTCGGTGACGTCATGGGTAAGTATCACCCGCATGGCGACTCGTCCGTCTACGACGCGATGGTGCGCATGGCTCAGGACTTCTCTATACGCTACCCGCTCGTGGACGGCCACGGCAATTTCGGTTCGCTCGATGGCGACAGCGCCGCGGCCATGCGCTACACGGAGGCGCGCATGACGCCTTTCGCGTTGCAGATGCTGCGTGACATCGACAAGGATACGGTAAACTTCATGCCCAACTTCGACGGAGACGAAGATGAGCCGACCGTGCTGCCTTCGCGTTTCCCGAACCTGCTCGTCAACGGCTCGAATGGCATTGCGGTCGGCATGGCCACGTCGATACCTCCGCACAACCTCCGTGAGGTCATCGACGCGTGCGTGCTCCTGATAGACGAGCCGGAGTCCGATGTGGGCGATCTCATGAAGATAGTCAAGGGACCGGACTTCCCGACGGGCGCGACCATTCTCGGCAAGAAGGGGGCGAAGGAAGCTTACCGGACGGGTCGCGGCTCTGTGCTCGTGCGTTCCAGGACGGAGATCGAGGAGACGAGCCGCGGCAAAACGCAGATCATCATCACGGAGATACCGTACCAGGTAAACAAAGCCGTGCTCCACACGAAAATTTCGGAGATATGCCTCGGCAAGGACAAGAAGGTCGATGGCGTGACGGAGGTACGCGACGAATCAAATCGCGAGGGCATCCGTCTCGTCGTCGAGCTGAAGAAGGACGCCAATCCGCAGATAGTCCTGAATCGCCTGTTCAAGCTGACACAGCTCCAGCAGAGCTACAGCATGATAATGATCGCACTCGTGGACGGTGAGCCCAAGCTGCTCACGCTCTACGACATGGTAGATCTCTATCTGAAACACCAGAGAGAGGTCGTAACGAGGCGCACGCGGTTTGATCTGGCAAAGGCTGAAGCGAGGGCCCATATACTCGAAGGCCTTATCATAGCGCTCGACAACATCGACGAGATCATAAAGACGATACGCGAGAGCTACAACGACGCAAAGCAAAAGCTCATGGACAGATTCCGCCTCTCGGATCTGCAAGCCCAGGCCATCCTTGACATGAGGCTCGCCAGACTGCAAGGCCTCGAGCGCGAGAAGATAGAGAATGAGTACAAAGAGCTGATGAAGCTCATCGTCTATTACAAGAGCCTGCTGGAAGACGAGAAGAAGCTCATGGGCGTCATCAAGGATGAACTGCTCGAGGTCAAGGACAAATGGGGCGACGCGCGCAGGACAGCCATATCCGCGTCCGCGGAGGAGATCGAGGAGGAAGACCTGATAGAGGAGAAGCAGGTTGCCATCACTCTCACATACCTCGGATACATCAAGCGTATGGACGTAGATGTGTTCAAATCCCAACGCAGAGGAGGCAAAGGCATCATCGGCGGAACGACGCGCGACAATGATTTTATCAAAGACCTCATCATAACATCCACGCATGATTACCTAATGTTCTTTACAAATAGGGGCCGGGTTTATAAAATAAAGGCGTACGATATACCCGAGGCCAACCGCAACGCCAAGGGGACGCCGGCTATCAACTTCCTGCAATTCTCGCAGGGGGAGAGGGTGACGGCCGTCATGCCCGTGCGGGAGTTCCCGGAGAACAGGTACCTCATCGCTGTCACGAAACGGGGCACGATCAAAAAGACGCCGCTGTCCGACTACGACACGTCCCGCAAGGGAGGTCTCATAGCTATCAATCTCCGGGACGGCGACGAACTGATCGGTATCAAGCAGAGCAGCGGCACGAACGTCGTCATTATCGTGACAAAGAACGGCAAGAGCATCTGTTTCGGCGAAGAGGACGCGAGGTCGATGGGCCGGCAGGCGACGGGCGTCAGGGCTATCAAGCTCGAGGATGACGACGAAGTCGTGGCCATGGACCTCGCGGAGATCGGGGAGCAGCTGCTTGTCGTCACGAAGAACGGCTATGGCAAGAGGACGGATGTCGCCGACTACAAGGTACAGCAGCGTGGAGGCAAGGGCGTGCTGACCTACGACAAGGCAAAGTTCAAGAAAACGGGCGAGCTCATCGGCGCGACCATCATCGGCGAGGACGACGAAGTGCTGCTCATCAACTCGGACGGCATCATCATCCGGATACGCTCGAAAGAGGTCAAGGTGCTGAGCCGTGCTACGCAGGGCGTCAAGATCATGAAGGTCGGCGCCGACGCGCAGATCATAGCCTTGGCGAAAGTCATCAAGGAAATTGAAGGAGATGATAGAGAGGAATAGCCATGTCACTATCGATCAACGGCAATTATGACGAGGCAAAGGTCAGATGGGACTTTGACCTTCACGGGGAGATAGATATCTCGAACGCGCATCAGCTGAAACAGCAGCTCGAGGCGGCTTATGCGGCGACGCCCGCAGACATCTATCTGGATATCGAACATTTGAGTTATATTGACAGCACGGGGCTCGGCGTCATCATAGGCATATATGGCACGATCAGGGAAAAGGGGCACAAAACCGTTGTTGTCAACCCCAAGGACAATGTCAGGAA
>JAISLZ010000067.1 GCA_031277015.1 Eubacteriales Family XIII. Incertae Sedis bacterium
GACCCGTTCCGCTTGTACATGCCGGCTAAGGAAACGCTGATTGAATCTATGCCGCGCATACTCGCTGACTCCATTCATTATACACCCCTTTTGCCGCATGCAAAAACATCCCTGCAAAATTTTTATACAAAATCAATATGATTTAGAAAAGATATTTCATACCCGCCTCTTTGAGGATGGCGCGAACCTTTTATTCATCTTCGGCCCTTAGACGGCAATCGTCTTCCGACGTTCCGAATTGAAGAAAAGCAGCACGTTGCCGTGAGTATTGCTATTGAGGGCAAGAAGTTCAGGAGCGGTGAATCTCACGCGCTCAATCAATGCGTCCAGCGAGCCTGACTCTAACACGAGACCGGGTATATCGTCGCTTGTTGCGACCCACACATCAGCTTCCTCATCCCAAATAAGATTAACTTTGTATTCAGCCATTGCCATACCTCGTTTCTTTGCTTTTCGCGGGCAAACTGCTTATTTCATTATACACGAGGGCAAGAATTTCGCAATCACGCAGGGTCGTCATTTCCCTCTGCGCAGCACGTCGGCAATGATGTCTATGCCTTCGTCGGCTTCTCCCTTCGTGATGACGAGCGGGGGCAGCAGCCTCAGCTTGTCCTTGGCCGTGAGCACGAGGAGCCCTCTGTCTAGGCACGATTTCACGACGTCCGGCGCCTTCATGTCCGTGAGCGCGATGCCTATCATGAGGCCTATGCCGGTGACGTCCGCTACGCCGGGGATGGTGAGCAGGCGCTCTTTCATGTGGTCGCCGACCTCGTGCACGTTCGCGAGGAAGCCTTCGTCCATGCGCGAGAGCACGTAGTCGGCGCCGGCGCAGGCGACGGGGTTGCCGCCGTAGGTCGAGCCGTGGTCGCCGGGCGCGAACCCATCCTTTGTCTTCCCGCCGAATACTATGGCGCCTATAGGCAGGCCGCCGCCTATGCCTTTGGCGACGGTCACGATGTCGGGCGTGACGCCGTAATGCTCGTAGGCCATGAACTTGCCCGTGCGCCCTATGCCGGACTGTACCTCGTCCGCGATGAGCAGGATGTCGCTCTCCGCGCAGATGGCCGCCACCCCATCCACGTACGCGGGGTCAAGCGGATTGACGCCGCCCTCCCCCTGCACGAACTCGACCATGACTGCGCAGGTGTTGTCCGTGATTTTGGATTTGAGGTCGTCCAGGTCGTCCATCTTCGCGTATGAAAAGCCCTGCAGGAAGGGGTTGTAGTCCTTGTGGAAGGAATCCTGCCCGGTGGCGGTGATGGTCGCCATAGTCCTGCCGTGGAATGAGCCTTCGAGCGTGACTATCTCGGAGCGGTGCGGGCCGTACTTCATGTGGCTGTACTTGCGGGCGGCCTTGATCGCGCCCTCGTTCGCCTCGGCGCCGGAGTTGCCGAAGAACATGTTGTTGAGGCCGATCAGCTCTATCAGCCTCCGTGCGGCCTTGGTGCACGGCTCCGTGTAGAACAGGTTCGAGATGTGCTGCACGGTGGCCGCCTGGTCAGAAACCGCCTTCACCCAACCGGGGTCGCAGAAGCCGAGGGAGTTGACGCCTATGCCGGACGTGAAGTCGATGTACTCCCTGCCGTCCGCGTCCTTCGCCCTGACCCCGCTGCCGCTCACGATCGCGACGTCATAGCGCGCATAGGTATTCGCGACGTACCTGTCTTCCTGCTGTTTGATCTGTTCCGAATTCATCATTGTTTCTCGTAGCCCTTTCCGTGCGCTGACTCCGGCCATACCCCACCACTGTCAACGTTTTTCACAAGCAATGGTGCGTTTATTTTATTCTACATTCTACTATATACGGTATATGCGCGGCATAGCATAGCGCCGTTAGGTGCGGTACATGCCGTTGATTTTGACGTAGCCGTATGTGAGGTCGCAGCCGTAGGCCTCGGCCTCAGCCATGCCGTCGTGCAGGTTCACGAGTATCCGCACTTCGTCCTCGCCGAGGACGGCCTTGGCCTTGGCCTCGTCGAATGGGACGGCGAACGAGGCTTTGCACACGTTGACGCGGCCGCGGCGGGAGGCGAGCGTGACGTCCACGTTGTCCGTGCCAAACGCGCCGGGCGTGTAGCCCACCGCGCAGAGTATGCGGCCCCAGTTGGCGTCGCTGCCGAAGATGGCGGTCTTGACGAGGTCGGACTGTATCACGGTCTTGGCGATGCGCATGCCTATCTCGTCTGTCGGGGCGCCCTGCACGCGGCACTCGATGAGCTTCGTCGCTCCTTCGCCGTCCCTGGCGAGCATCCTGGCGAGGGCGACGGTCACGGTGTTGAGGGCGTCCGCGAAGGCGGCGAAGTCCCTGCCGGCCTTCGTGATCCTACGGTTGCCGGCCATGCCGTTCGCCATGACGACTACGGTGTCGTTCGTGGAGGTGTCGCCGTCTATGCTTATCTGGTTGAAGCTGTGGTTGATGTCCTCCTTCAGCGCCTCGTGCAGCGCGTCCGGCGCGATGTCGGCGTCGGTCGTGATGAAGGCGAGCATGGTGGCCATGTTCGGGTTGATCATGCCGCTGCCTTTGGCGATGCCGCCTATGCGGCAGGCCTTGCCTCCGAGACTGAATTCGACGGCTATCTCCTTGCGTACAGTGTCGGTCGTCATGATGGCGTCGGCGGCCGCGGATGAGCCGTAGTGTCTGGCGTCCGCCGCGGCGAGTTTGTTCTCAGGGTGTGCGCCGGAGGCCTTGGGCTTGGTATTCACGCTGATCGCATCCTTGACGACGCCCGCTAGTTTTGGCACGTATTTCTCGAAGGGCCCTATCTGCGGCGGTTGGCCTATGACGCCGGTGCTGCACACTACGATGTCTTCAGCGGCAAGGCCGAGGGCGTCTGCCGCCAGTTCGCATGTCCTGAGCGCTATCTCCATGCCGTCCTTGGCGAGGGTGTTGGCGTAGCCGCTGTTGACGACGACGGCCTGCGCCTTGCCGTCGGCGAGGTGGTCCATCGTCACCCTGAGCGTCGCGCCCTTCACCTTGTTCGTAGTGTACGCGGCCGCTGCGGAGCACATGGTTTCGCTATAGATGAGGGCGAGGTCCTTCTTCTTCGATTTGATTTTGAAACCCGCGTGGACGCCCGCGGCGTGAAAGCCTTTCGGGGCGCATACGCCTCCGCTGACCTTCCTCACGGCGTTTTTCTTTTTCTTTTCAGCCATAAAACTCTCCTGTCATTCTTTAGAGGTTCCCTTTGTTTCATTATAATATACCGCATGGCATACCGCGCTCATCTGTGGAGCAGTGGCATACCGCGCTCATCTGTGGAGCAGGGTTCCGAATCCGCTGTCCGAAAACAGTTCGAGTAGGATGGAGTGTTCCACGCGGCCGTCGATGATGGCGGCCTCTTTCAGCCCTTTGCGTATGCCTTCGCGGCAACTGTCTATCTTGGGTATCATGCCGCCTGATATGACGCCGGACTCTATGAGCTCCGGCAACTCGCGCAGCGGGATGTCGCCGATGAGGCTGGCGTCGTCTGCCGGGTCGCGCAGCACGCCGCACACGTCGGTCAGCATGATGAGCTTCTCGGCGCGCAGGGCGGCGGCGAGCTCCGCGGCGGCTGTGTCGGCGTTGATGTTGTAGACCTGGCCGTCGTCGTCTATGCCGATGGTGGCGACGACGGGGATGAAACCGCTGTCTAGCGCGAGCCTGACGGAGGAGATGTCGACGGAGACGATCTTGCCGACGTAGCCGAGGTCTTTGCCGGGCATCTTTTCGACGCGGAGCATGCCGCCGTCGACGCCGCAGAGCCCGACGGCCCGGCCGCGCGCTTTGTGTATGAGTGAGACGAGGCTCTTGTTGACCTTGCCGGCGAGCACCATGGCGACGATCTCGGCGGTCTCGGCGTCCGTGTACCTGAGACCGTCGACGAACACGGTGTCCTTGCCGAACTGTTTCAGGACGCTGCTGATCTCGGGGCCGCCTCCGTGGACGAGCACTATCTTCATCCCAACTAGGCTCATGAGCACCACGTCGCGCATGACGGCCGACTTCAGCGTGTCGTCGGTCATGGCCGCGCCGCCGTATTTCACGACGACGGTCTTGCCCTCGTACTTCTGGATGTACGGGAGGCCTTCGAGAAGTATGCCTGCTTTTTTCTTTGCGTCTTCGATGTCTATCATGGTTGTTCCTCTGTACTGGGTTGCTCGTACGGCTGCTTAGACTAGCCCTCGTTCCTCGGGCTCTCCGAGCATGAGGTTCAGGCATTGCACGCCGGAGCCGGACGCGCCTTTGCCGAGGTTGTCGTAACGGGCGACAAGCAGGATGCGCTCCTCGTCCCCGAACACGAATATCTCCATGTCGTTCCTCCCGGCCATCGCCCCGGCGCTGAGGAAGCCGCTTTCGGGATCCGCTCCTTCGGCCGCGAAGCACACGAAAGGCTCGTCCCTGTACCATGTTTCATACGCCGCCCTGATGTCGGCCGCCTCAAATCCGTCATTCAGGAATCTGCGGTGCAAGGGCACGGTCACCTCCATCCCGGCGTAGAAGTCAGCCACGTATGGGGAGAAGTGCGGCGGATGGTCTATGCCGGCTATCTTCACCATCTCGGGCAGGTGCTTGTGCCGCTGCCCGAGGGCGTACTGCCTTGGCGCACCGAGTAGCGGGCTGCGGCCTGCGCCGTGTTCTGGGCCGGCGCACGCGCCAGGCGTTTCGGGGCCGGATATCCCCGCGCCCGGCGTTTCGGGGCCGGATATCCCCGCGCCAGGCGTTTCGGGGCCGGCACCAGGCGTTTCGGGGCCGGCGCCAGGCGTTTCCGCGCCCGGTATTACGGTGGCCGGCGTACCTGCGCTGGCTTCGTATTCGGCGATCATCCGCTTGCCGCCGCCGCTGTACCCTGTGATACTGTGCACGGTGAACGGATATCCAGGGCTCACGATACCTTCGTATACGAGGGGGCGCACTAGCAGGATGAAGCCCGCCGCGTGACAACCGGCCATGGCGACGCGGTTTGACTGCGCAATCAGGCGGCGCTGCCCGCATCCTGTTTCGGGCAGGCCGTAGGCCCAGCCTTCGGCGGTGCGGTGCGCGGTGGACGCATCTATGATGCGCGCGTCCGCGGGCGCGGCGGCTACGATTTCGCGCGAGGCTTCGTCGCTCAGGCACAGGAAGGTCACGTCGGCCGACCGGATGCGGGCAAGCCGCGCGTCCGGGTCCTTGCGTTCCTCCTCGCCTATGCTGACGAGCTCAATGTCGTCCCGCCCGGCCAGATAGCTCTCTATGCGCAGGCCGACCGTCCCGGCCCTGCCGTCGATAAATACTCTGTGTTTTGATTTCCTCATAAAATGACTACCGCGCTTTGCCAACTCCCTCTTGCCGAGGCCGGCGTTGCGTCTGTTTTATTCTATCCTATTCCTGTATCACCGTCATTCGCCGCGCCCTATGGTAGCGACCATGACGGCCTTGATCGTGTGCATGCGGTTCTCCGCTTCGTCGAAGACGACGGAGCGCGCGCTGCGGAACACTTCGTCCGACACTTCGCGTATGTCGTAGCCGAGCTCGTACTGGCCGCGCGCCATCTCCGTCTCGAAGTCGTGGAAGGCGGGGAGACAGTGCATGAACAGGACGGCGGGGTTGCCTGTGGCGGTGATCAGCTCCTCCGTCACCTTGTACGGCGAGAGCAGCTTCACGCGGTCCGGTATCTGGTCTTCCTCGCCCATCGAGGCCCAGATATCCGTGTATACGATGTCGGCGCCGGCGAGGCTCCGCGCGTCGCTCGAAAAGGCTATCGAGGCGCCGGTCTTCCGACACACGGGCGCAACGCGGTCAAGCACGGCCCGGTCCGGCGCGAGCTCTTGCGGCCCGTAGGCGACGAAATCCATGCCCATCTTCGCGCATCCGTACATCCAGGCGTAGGACATATTGTTGCGAGTATCACCGCAGAACACGACCTTGACCTCGCTCAGGGGCTTGCCCGCGTGCTCCTCTATCGTCATCAGGTCGGCGAGTATCTGCGTCGGGTGGTCGGCGTCCGTCAATCCGTTGTAGACGGGGACGCCGGAATATTCGGCGAGGGCCTCCACGACGGACTGCTCGTAGCCGCGGTATTCTATCGCGTCGTACATGCGCCCGAACACCTTCGCGCTGTCCTCGATGGACTCCTTGTTGCCGAACTGCGAATTCCTGTTGTCGAGGAATGTGACCGCGCCGCCTTCCTGCGTCGCGCCGACCTCGAAGGCGCTGCGCGTGCGCGTCGACGTCTTCTCGAACAGGAGCAGGATATTGCGCCCGCGCAGACGGTCACCGAATATGCCCGCCGCCCTGTCCTCCTTGAGCTTCACCGCCAGGTCGAGCAGATAGCGTATCTCCTCCGGCTCGTAGTCCATCAGTGTCAGAAAGCTGCGGCCCTTCAAATTGACAGTCATCAATAACCTCCCGGAACGTGTGCTTAAGGTATAGGGTGGCTATACCTTATCAATAATATATGCAAAATTATACACTAACGTGGTGAGATGTCAACAGTAAAATGAATAATTATGAATTTTTACGTATATTTATACAGACTTCACCTTAGTGAACATTTTGACCTTACGGATGATACCTGCTCTTTTGAATTTGCTCGGGACGCTACCCTTTGTTTTGTAATAAACATCAACGATGCCCCTGGAGCATCCGCTATCCTTAACTTCATACCATCCGTTAAGGTTTTTGTGAGCAGTAGGAAACTTTAAGTAAAGTTCCTGTCCGTATTTGATACCTAGCGACTTGCGCTGGCTATTGTTCAAGGCTATGCTTTTCGCATGATAAAGTTTACCGCCCGAGCCTGTACTCCCCAGAACATCACCCGTATACCATGTCGCTTTCAATGTCGCTATGGCCTTTTTTGCTTTCTTTTTCCCGGCTTCTTTTCTTTTCGCTTTTTTATCCTCGATGTTTGTACTTGGATTATTTTTAACAACCGGCTTATCAATCGCTCTTTGTTGCGCGTACGCCATTGACGCTTTCGTGGTGGATAGTGTCGGGGATTCTATGCCAAACGCCTGCCCTCCCTCAACGGCATCCGCTTTCGTAGACAGCGGAGGTGTTAGTATAAGCGTTACGCCCAGTATGGCGACGCAAATATTTCGTACTTTATTACCTTTTTTGTTTTTCTTGTCCAAATTCGCAGTCCTCATATCTCAAGTCTCTTTTTCTTCCAGCAGTTCTTCAAAAAAATAAGCAACCCGTTGCCTTTTGCTCGTACTTATAGTACAACAGCAATGTGACAAACGCAGGTTCGACTTGTGATATAAAAACGCTTCTGTAATGTTCGGCCGATGTAGGCTACGTGAATATATTTTGTGCCTGACGGAGGAATTATGTTTTTCGCGTGATGGCCAAATATGGCTTTTCATTCGGACGGCATTCCCATACGACTCTGAACCTGAGCTTGTTGCCATCTTTGTAGACGGATATGTAGGAGGGCGCGGATGCGCGGACCTCGAACAGGTTGCCTGTCGTGCGGTTGTAGATCGACATCGTCCCCTTCGCCTCAAGCAGCGGGGCCTTGTCCTCCAGCTTCACATAGTTCCCCAGCGCCGATATGGAGACGAACAGCTCACCCTGCATCCCTGTTTTGAATTCGGCTTCCGTGTAGGCATAGCCGGAGTCCCTGTTCTCAAACGACAATACGACGTGGTCGTCCGACCTTTCCAAATCATATTCTATATCGACCCTTTGCCTGTGGTAGAGCCTGTGGTAGAGGAACCGGGGCGCATCGTTCGTCAGATAGAACCGCACCTTTCTAAACTGCGGCATGGCGGCCTGCTTCGGCTCATCGGGGGAGCTGATGGCGGAAATGCCAAATTCGTATTCCTCGGACAGACCCTCCATATGCGGGACGTGAAAAAACCTGACAGAGTAGCAGAAGGTCTCGCCTGCCCTCAGGTCAGATATGAACAGCGGGGTGAAATAGAGTTGGTCTGAGGACTTTTGCCCGGAGACGACCTCGTAGCCCAGGCGGAAATCCTCCAGGATATATACCTTGGACACGTCTGTGTGAAGCCTGTCAAAGAAGAGGTCGGATTCGTAGAATGGGAGCGGCTGCCGGAACGCCCCGTCCTCCAGCACCCAGAAATTCTGATGGATCATATTCACGCCGAAGCAGACGGCTTTCGCGGCTTCGGCCTTCTTGACGGTATAGGTGACGCCCATCGCGGCCCCGATCTCCAGCCGTTTCTCTATCTCGAAATTTTCCGACCGGTAAAGTATCATGGCCGAATGCCCGTCAAAGCGTATATCGAATCGGTAGCCCTCCTCGTAACAGAACTGCATGAACGTATCTTCAAGAACCCTTTCTCCGTCCTTCAGATAATACAGGGAACCCGTCCGATAATCGAATTCGATGGAGCTGAAAAACCCGTCCTTGATATCGAACGTGATGTTTTCGGGATAGGAAGCGAGCACTTCGTTTTCCATGTGAAGGCTGAACAAGATGGCGCCCGAAGCGTCCTGCAGGGATATATGCGCCGAATGCTCCCCACCCAGATCGATGACGCCTTCCC
>JAISLZ010000117.1 GCA_031277015.1 Eubacteriales Family XIII. Incertae Sedis bacterium
ATCGGAGGCATAGCCGACGCGGTGGGCGTGCGCGTATACGAGCTGCCCGCGACGGCGGAGAAGGTCAAGGCCGGCATAGATGCGCTCGCGGCGGGCGGCAAAGTCTCGCCGCCGGAGAAGTATTTCCTCGGGTCGGACTTCGACGAGCTGATCGAGGATATTCGGAACAACCCTGTATGACCCGTGATATCATATGTGTGAAATTGTGTGAAATCACGGCGATTCGGAACTATGATTCGGGCGTGATTTGGAATGAAATAAAAAATATATTGTGAGGTAGGCGGCGGATTTGGTCCCGCTATGCGCCGGGCTCCGCGATGCGGGGCCCGGCGCGCTTTTGAATGGAGTTCAAGTGTTTGCTACCAGACGACTTTGACCTTATATTTGCTGATATTCGGATCCGTGGTCACAATCGCCATCCTCTCTTCTGCCGCAACAGCCACCAAAAGGCGGTCGAATGGGTCTCTATGCTCAAAAGGGAGCCCCTCCACTAGCTTGAGATGTTCTGGCTTGATTGGCACGACTTCAAAACCATTACTCAATGCAAGCTCAACGAACCCCTTTGAGCTTCCCTTATATTCGAGTTTGCCTATACTGATTTTTACAGCAACTTCCCATGCGGATGCAATACTGAGATATTTTGTGTTCGAAGCCGCAAGAATTGCCGCCTTGGCCCGCTTTGAAAGCCTGTCGTCGCCGTTGAAAAACCAGATGGCGGTATGGGTATCAAGAAGCAATTTCATGTATATTCCCCGAAATCCGAAAGCGGCTCATCAAAGTCGTCCGACATTGTGAACTCTCCCCTCGCGCAACCAAAAATCGGGGCGTTGGAATCCTCGTCAAGCTTTTCCCTCACCGCACCCCGCAGAAATTCGGACTTGGTTATCTTGTGTTTTTTCGTGTAACGGCTTATCAAAGCATCTTCGGTTTCGCTAATCCGAGCCTGTATCAACGCCATGACATGTCCTCCTTTGTCATACATATTGTAATACTGAAACGCGTCTTCGTCAAGGGATTCGGCGCGGGAATGTGAAAAATTTCACGGTGATTTGGAACCATGATTTGGAATAGCATAAAAGTGTTGCCTCTCACAAAAATCCTATGATAAAAATGTCGCTCCATCACAAAAATCCCTGCATATTTTGTGATTCCGTGCTATACTGTTACTAAAAACAGCGCTAAGGGAAGGTCGATTGGACGGCAGATGTCCAATTACTGACTACACAAACTACAGAACGGAGGCGATACGCCATGTATCGGACAGCGATAGAGGCACTGAACAAATGGAAGGGCAAAACTTCACGCAAACCACTGATTATCCGCGGCGCGCGGCAGGTCGGGAAGACGTGGCTGATGAAAGAATTCGGGGCGGCGGCCTATTCGCATACCGTCTACGTCAGCTTTGACAGCAATAGGCAAATGCGTGAGCTATTTTCCGCAGACCTTGACGTTTCGCGTCTCGTGACGGGGCTAGAGCTTTATGCCGGGCACAAGATCGACCCTGAAAACACCCTTATCATTTTCGACGAGGTGCAGGAAGCCCCGCGAGCTTTGACATCCCTCAAACATTTCAACGAGAACGCGCCGCAGTACCATATCATCTGCGCGGGCTCGCTCCTTGGCGTGGCCCTGCACAGCGGCACATCATTCCCGGTCGGCAAAGTGGAGTTCTTGGAGCTCTACCCTCTTTCATTCATGGAATTCATGTTGGCGGCGGGCAAAGGGCAATTTGCCGAACTGCTAGAGAAAGGCGACTTTTCCATGGCGAGCGCCTTCAAGCAGGAATATATCGACCTGCTGAAATACTATTACTATGTGGGCGGCATGCCGGAAGCAGTGTTGGCCTTCACCGAGAACCGTGACTTTGGCGAAGTACGGGACATCCAAAGCCATATCCTCTCAGCTTACGAGCAGGATTTTTCCAAACACGCGCCGAGCAAGGCCGTGCCACGCATCAGGATGCTCTGGAACAGCATCCCGGCGCAGCTCGCGAGGGAAAACAAGAAGTTCATATATGGACTGGTCAAAGAAGGCGCGCGGGCGCGTGAATACGAATATGCGCTTATGTGGCTCTGCGACTGCGGCCTCGTCCACAAGGTACACCGTGCCAAGGCGCCGAATTTGCCGCTGAAAGCCTACGAGGACCTGAAAGCCTTCAAGCTGTTCCTCGTGGACGTAGGCTTGCTATCATGTATGGCGGGGCTGAGCCGGGACGTGATACTGAACGGCAACGAACTTTTCAAAGAATTCAAAGGGGCCCTCACGGAGCAATACGTGATACAGCAACTGAAGACCTTGCGCGGCATAGAGCCGTATTACTGGACGAACGAACGCAATACCGCCGAGATCGACTTCCTGCTTGATACTGGCAACGCCGCCATCCCGCTTGAAGTCAAAGCTGAAATCAATTTGCGGAGCAAGAGCCTGAAAGCCTTTGCTGAGAAATACAGCCCATCCCTGTCAATCCGCACATCCCTGGCGGATTTCAAGCGCGAGGGGTGGCTGCTGAACCTCCCGCTGTACGCCATAGGGACGCTCCCCCTCTATTCGGGCAAGCAGAAACCCCGGGGGTCATTTTGACTCCATGCGGCTCTCGATGCCGGCCATGCGGTCGCGCACGAAATCTTCAGGGATGTAAACCAGACCGCACGTGGGGCAGCGCAGTATATCAGCCTGGAAATTGCGGTTCAGGTAGGAGAAGCCGGTCTTCATCGGCTCAAGGGGGATACCGCATCTGTGGCATATATACTGTTTTGATGTATCTTTATCGCTCATTTACCGTAACCGTCTCGTGCGTTTTGGGGACTCCGGGCGTTCCGTCCTCATCGATCTCCATCCTGTGTTGGTATGCCCGCGTAAGCTCATACTCGCCGACGCCGATTTCCCTGTATTCTACCCAGTAGGTGGCGTGGCCTATCTTGCTGTGGCCCGCCATGAGGCCCATGCCTTCGATATCCACCTTGTCCCCCGTGGCCTCGCAATGCGCTACGACTGCGGCGAGGTCCGGCTCAAGGATGTATTCGCGGCTGATCTGGCGGCGCAAGGCGTCCGGGATATGAAGCTTGACCTCATGGGATGGATCATATGCCGGGACTGGGCTGCCGCCTATCACGCGCATATCCGGAGCCATGCCATAGACGAGGGACGCCTTGAGCCTGCGCCGGTTCTCCTGCCTCTCCGTGACCGTCGGCGGCTCGCGAAGGGCTCGGGCTGCAAGGCCGTCCGCTGAGGCCGGCTCGTCGGAACCGTAATCTGAGCCGGTAAGCCCAATGCCGCCATAGGGTGCAGAGGCCGGCTTGCCGCCGCCTGCAAAAAGCGCGTCCAGTATGTGGATGGCCCCCTTACCTTCCCCCGCGAATATGTCGCGGCAGTTCGAGCAGTATGTGATATATGTGCCCTCGCCTTCGGCTATGCGGCTCTCCCTGACAAACTGCGTGTATTCGGGGTTCGCGACGGCCGCATGCCCCCCGTAGCTACAGCATAGCGCCCTGTCCCGGCCGGACGGCAGTGGCGACAGGCTGAACCCGAGAGACTGGGCTAGGCCCCTGACAGCTTCCTGAACATCGGGGCAAGCCCTCGACGAGCAGGGATCGAAGACGGAGTACGATGCCGCGCCGCGGGCTAGATCGCCGCGGGGCCCGCCATCCGCCATCAGTTCGTACAGCGACACGCCTTCTATCTCCGGCAAGTACGTCCCGAAGGTGAGCATGCACGTCGGGCACGCGAAGACGAAGGTCGGCTCGCCTAGCGTGTGCCACATATCCCGTATCTCGCCGAAGAGTTTTTCCCACAGCTTCCTTTCGCCTGCCCATACCGCCGGTACCCCGCAGCACCTGACGACTATGGACGTATCAGGCCACCTCGCGGCAAGCCACTCATAGGACTTTAGCACGTAGCCCGGATCGGAGCCGCCGAGATGGCAGCCCGGAAAGAACGCATAGCCTCCGGCGCCGGAGGCGGGGGCTATGGCTACCGAGGCATCCCCGCTGTTCGCCTGCGCCATATCGCGCAGGAACCAGTCGTTGAACGCCCACGGCATGGAGCCCTTGTCCACGAGCTTCTCCCGCGCCTCGCGGAACAGATGCTCCATGTCTATATTCTTGGGGCATACGGTCTTGCATATCCCGCAGAGGTTGCACGAGGAAATGAGCCTCTTCGCGACCACGATCTCTCCGCGCAAGCCGTCAAGCCCTGTAGTCACGCGCACCTCTTCGCCCATCGTAGCGGGCGTCTTTTTGAAAAACCTGATGAGGTCGCAGGAGTCCGTGCAGTAACGGCACTTGCACATCAGGCAGCGCTCGGCCTCGCGTACGGCGTCGTCCTTGCCGGGGGCCGCGTCGCCGCTACTCTCGCCGCGCTCCCGCATGATGTCCGCAAGCGCGCGCGCAGGGCGCCCCGCATATATCTCAACGCCGTATTCGGGCATCGCGGGCGCGGGTTCCTCATTCTGCGCGCGTCCCGTTTTCAGAAACGCCTCGATGGGGTTCACCGCCGCGAGCCCCGCGGCTATCTTGCCTATGGCGTCGCCTTCGATACCTCTTGCGTCATACACGGCGTCATACGGATCGCTGCCAGGCGCTCCATGCGCAGCGCTATCCGCGCCATCATCAGCTGTACCGCCACCCGCATCGCCGCGCCGGAGCGCGCCAATGTCCTCCACTTCGACCTCGAAAACAAAGTCGCAGTCCAGGCCCGCGAACTGCGACCTTATTTCCTCTATATATCTTTCGCCGTCCAGCAAGTCATTCAGCCCACCGCCGATGCGGCCCGTCTTTTCGTAGACGGTGACGCCGTACCCGCGCTCCGCAAACCTGTACGCGCAGGCGAGCCCGGCGGGGCCGGCTCCGATGACGGCTATGCGCTGCCCCTTCGCAGGTATGCTGAAGTGTTCGGGCTTCGGGCTCTTCGTGTGTTCGCACGCCGCGCGCTCCAGAAGGTTCAGCGCAATAGCGACCTCTTCGCCTGCGAGCGGGCAGGCCCGTGCGCATGGCGCGCCGCACAGCGACGATACCGTGACGGGGAATACGACCGCATTGCGGTATGCCCTGAAAGCGGCGGTGAAATTGCCCCGCCTGACCTTGCCGATGAAATCGTTCACGTCCCAATGGAACGGGTATTCCACCGCGCAGTACGGCGGCTCGAACTCGAGGCATTCCGTTATGCGGTCATAAAACATCTATTGCCCGTGCTCTAGTACGACACGGGGTTCGCCTTGATCTTCTCTAGTTCCTCCACGAGATCGGAGCCGAGGAAGTATTTCTTGGGCTCCGTCTTGCCTCCCGCCGCTACGGTCTCAAGCCCGGCCTTGACCTTGTCCGGCGTCGCGGGCAGCTCGTATATGCGCACTCCGGTCGCTTCGGCGATAGCGTTCAGCACGGCGACGTGAGCGCTCGTCTGGAACACCTCCGATGCGCCGGTCGAGCCCCACGGCCCATGCGGGCGCGGATTCTCGAGGGCGATCAGATTGAGGTCGTCCGGTATGTCCGTCGCGTAGGCGATGCCGCACTTCATCATGTTGTTGTGGACCTTGACGTCGCGGTAGTCCTCCTGAAGGGCGAACCCTATGCAGTGCGCGAGGCCGCCGTAAGCCTGGCCCTCCACAGCCTGTATATTTCCGATCACGCCCACATCGTACACGCAGGTGAACTTCAGCACATTCGTCTTGCCCGTTTCCGTGTCCACCGCCACTTCGCAGCAGTACAGGGCGTAATTGTAGGATGCGGCCGGGTTGCCCTGGCCCGTATTCGGGTCGAGCGGATTAAGGCCGAACTCCGAATTGTCCTGCGTACCGAAGTGCTTGAGCTGCTTGCCGTCCGCTACCATCTCTTCATACGTGCGGTACGTGCCGTCAGGCTTTTTCATCGCCTCGAGCAAAGCCTCCCCCGCCTTCCTCGTCGCGAGGCCGTTCATGAGGTGCGAGCGGCTGCCGGCAGAAAGCCCGCTGTCGGGGCAGACGCTCGTGTCGCTCTGTATCACGCGCACATCGTCCTCGGTAAGCCCAAGGGGCTGTAGCGCTTCAAGCGTCACCATGAGCGAGCCGATGTCGCCGCCCTGCCCGAGGTCCTGCCATGTGTCGTACTTGGCTATCTTGCCGTCCGGCAGCAGCTCAAGCGCGACCGTAGCCGCATCATACGGCACGTCGGAGCAGTTGTAGCCGCCCCACGCGAGCCCGACGCCGTAGCGCACCTTGCCGTCCGATGCGTCGTTGCGCGCCTTCGTATCAGCCAGGGCCTTCTTGTATATGGGCTCCATCGTGTCCATGATCTGCTCGCACGGAGGCTGCTCGAAGGGGTGGCCGTTCAGATTGATATCGCCCGGCTTCGCTATGTTCCTGCGCCGTATCTCGAATTTGTCGATGCCGAGCTTCTCCGCCATCATGTCGATAAGGCTCTCCGACATCGTATACGCCTGGGGCGCCCCATAGCCGCGGTAGGCCGTGCCGAACCCGTGGTTCGTTATGCCCGCGCGGGTGAGCCCGAGGGCCTTGGGCACCACATAAGGATAGTAGGCGAAACGTATCATGCGGTTGATGAGGTCGGCGCCCAGTTCGGTGTAGGCGCCGTGGTCGATGCCGAAGTCCATCTCGGCCGCTACGATCCTGCCGTCCTTGTCGCAGGCGAGGCGGCCGTTCGAATAGCTCGCCGCGCGCTTGCCGCTGTAATGCAGGAACTCCTCCCACGTCATGGAAAGCGCGACCGGGCGCTCCGTCACGACCGCGGCGATGGCCGCCATCGAGAACGAGCTCGCCGTGCACGACCACCCGAAACTCGCGCCCGTCGGATTCATGATGACGCGGCACTTGTCGGGGTCCACCCCCGCCGCCTGCGCTATGTCGCCCTTGTTCCAGTACGCGGCCTGCGTCTTGCAGTGGACGTTGAGCACGCCTTCTTCGTCGAAGTATGCCTCGACGGGGTCACCCTCGATCGACATATGCGGCTCGCGCGTCGAATAGAATCCGCCCTCGACGACATACTCCGCATTGTCTATATCCGCCTGTATGTCCTCTATGTCCCCGCCCTTGAACAGGGGCCAGTAAGAGTAGATATTCGGCGTGCTCTCATGAATGCGTATCGCCCCCGGCACTACGGCGTCTAGGTAGTCCGTGTACTCCGGCAGCTGCTCTATCTCGACCTTCACCTTGGCGGCGGCATCGCGCGCGGCCTCCTTGCTCTCTGCCGCGACCATCGCAACGACGTCCCCATACATGACTATCTTGTCGACCGACAGTATATGTCGCCTCGCGTTGACCCCCGTGCTGCGCGGGCTGCCCACGAACACATCCATCATATTGCTCCCCTTGACGTCCTTGGCCGTGATGACCTTGAACACGCCCGGCATCTTCTCTGCCTCGGAATAGTCTATGTTCAGTATCTTCGCGTGGCTCGCCACCCTCGGCTGCACCGGCACAACATGCAGGGTGCCGGCGGGCATCTTCAGCTCGATGTCGTCGCCGTAGTCTGCCACGCCGCAGGCTTTCGCCGGGCCCGACGGGCGGGCGACGGCCTTGCCGTAGCTGCTCTCGTCCTTCTTCGCGGCATACTGTATCTCATCTATCGTCTTTTCGCCGCGCATGACGGCGGCCGCAGTCATAACAGCGTCCGTGATCTGCTTGTAGCCCGTGCAGCGGCAGACGTTCCTGTGCTTCACGAACCATTCCCTGACCTCATCCCGCGTCGGAGCGGGGTTCTCCTTCAGCAGCTGGTACGTGGACACGACGAAGCCCGGCACGCAGAACCCGCACTGGACGGCGCCCGACGCCACCCACGCGGCCTGTATCGGATGCATATTCATGGGATTGCCTATGCCCTCGACCGTGACGACCTCGCTGTATTCCTCGACAGAGCTGATCTTGCGCACGCACGAGCGCGTCACCTTCCCGTTGAGAATGACCGAGCACGCGCCGCATACGCCGACGCCGCAGCCGATCTTGACGCCAGTCAGCCCAATCCTGCGCAACACATCCGCAAGCGTGTCGCGAGCGGGGTTGACGATGACTGTTCTGTCGGCCCCGTTGATATGCAAAGTGAGTTTTTTACAAGTAATCATCCTGAATCCTCCTCAGTACAGCATTAAAAAAAATGACAATACAGATCTCATCCTCCTGTCAGCAATACTAACAGGGACGCCGAATGCCCGCCGGACCACAGCGTCTCCAATGGTTCAATCTTAATATAGCTAAGTTGCCGTGTCAACATTTTTCTGCGTTCATTATGGAATACCTTACAGTATTCCGTAATGAGGGTTGTTTGAATAAACTTGCTGCAACGCGTTTGGATATTGCCTTGCGAGATAATGCAATCCGGCTTCCAGTTCAATGGCAATTGTCGAGTTATTAAGTTGTTGGCGAGCAGAAGCCCGACTGACGGCGATTAGATGAAATGTAAAGATAAAATCTTCACAGACATTGTGTGTTGAAGTATTAACATGATACGGGAAATGATGGTATACTTATGGGTGTACATAAGTGCATATGCCCGGTAACACATATTTACATATATTTGTGCCTGGGTACACACATTGCAGCGCGGGCCGGCGCATGAATGCCCCGGTAAGGAGAACACGATGACAAGCCAGTTTCAGTCGGACAAAGCCTACACGGAGATACGCAAGCGCATACTGACGCAGTATTACCCAACGGGGTCTGTGCTTTCCGTATCGGACCTGAGCAAGAACCTGAAGATGAGCAGGACGCCTGTCAACGTGGCGCTCAGGCAGCTCGAGTCGGACGGGCTGATACAGTTCATCCCGCGCAAGGGCATCATAGTCCGTACGTTCTCGAAGGATGATTTCTTCGACTGCATAGAAGCCATAGAGGCGCTTGAGGGCATGTCTGTATACATCATCACGCGCGGCTACGCCCGCGGGGATATCGGCGAGGGCCTCATCGACAAGATGAACGACGTGATCAGCGAGCTGGACAGGTTCGAGGCCGAGAACAACATACCTATGTGGCATGAGGGGGACGTACAGTTCCACGATATCTTTGTCGATTTCTGCCCGAATAACATCATAAAGAAGACCTTGCGCGACGTGCGCAACCAGATGCTTATCGGCTTTGGCTTCTTCGCGCCCCTATACCTGAACAGAGATATGTCGAGCAACGACCACCGTAGCCTCGTCGAAGCGATCAAATCGCATGAAAGCGAGAAAGCGCGGGAGATAGCGCAGCGCCACAGGCGCAACGCGAGGGTCAACCTGCGAAAGCTGCTCCAGACCGGCATCGGCATTCAATAAAGCTCTTTTACACACCTGCCAAAATTATTTGACAAAAATTTATCATTACCGCGCAAAGACATACATCTATTGCATTTCTTATGGTATACTTTATTGTGTACGATAAAACATTTCATGGAATCATCGGAGGTATTTTTTTATGCGGTACAAAGTAGTCCAGACGGATCACGTCTATCCCGACCTTGATCTCGAAACGAGGTCGTTTGGCGGTGCCGGAGCGGAGTTTGTATGCTTGAACAGCACGGACGAAGACGTCATCGCAGAGGGCGTCAAGGGCGCCAGTTGCATCATCACCGCGTATGCCGTCATAACGAAGCGCATCATGGACAGCGCAGGCGATGGGCTGAGGAGTGTCTCCAAGACCGGCATTGGGGTGAACAACATAGACATAGAGGCGGCGACGGCCAGGGGGGTCAAGGTGCTGAATGTGCCAGACTACTGCATAGAGGAGGTGTCAGACCACGCGGTCGCGCTCACCATGTCGCTGCTGCGCTTCATACCCTACCTCAACGCGCGAGTCAAGGGTGGCGACTGGTCCACGGGCGATGCGACGGCGATGGAACGCCTCCACGGCAAGACGATCGGGATGCTCGGCTACGGGCGCATAGCTCGCCTGTTCCATGACAAGATGAAGCCGTGGGGAGTTGAGGCCCTGGCCTACGATCCATTCCTTACGGAGGAACAGATCGCCGAATGCGGTGCGCGGAAGGCGGAGTTCGAGGAGCTGCTGAAGGCGTCGGACATAGTCTCGCTGCATCTACCCCTTACAAAGGAAAACGAGCATATGATAGATGCGAAGGCTTTATCGCTGATGAAGCCCACCGCTTTCATCATCAACTGCTCCAGAGGGCCGCTCATAGATGAGAAGGCCCTGGCGGAGGCGCTTCAGGCAGGGACGATAGCCGGTGCTGGACTCGATGTAGTAGAGACCGATTCGTATGACTCAGGCAACCCTATATTCTCATGCGGGAATGCCATCATCACGCCGCATATAGCATTTCATTCGCTGCAGGCAACGCAGGAACTGCGAGAGAAGGTCATAGCGGATGTCTTGCGCGTGCTCGCTGGAGAGGAACCAAAAAATCAGGTCAACAAATGACACCGGACGCCGCAGTTTTGCAGATTGACAGTAGCGCAAGGAACCACGCAGAAGGATCAATATACAGGGGATGCACACGCATCGGAAAGGACATAAAAATGAACAGCACACCGTGGAAGTCAGAGAAATGGTATGTGAGCCCGTGGAACTACACGGACGAGGTGACGAAGGATTTCAACTTCGCCGACAAGGTTATATTCCATGACGTATCACTCAGGGACGGCGAACAGCAGGCCGGGCTGATATTCAACGCGGATGAGAAGGTGGCGATAGCCGAGCGCCTGGCGGAGATGGGCATACAGCGCATCGAAGCGGGTATGCCGGCCGTCTCCCCGCAGGACAAGCTCGCGATTGAGAGGATAGTCAAGAAGGCATGGGGGCCTAAGATATTCGCGTTCGGCCGTTGCATGGTCCCGGACGTCGAGGCTGCCGCGGACTGCGGCGTGGACGGCGTCGTCATAGAGATACCTTCGAGCGAGCACCTTGTGAAGCATGCTTACCAGTGGGAGATGGAGAAGGCCATCGAGCTTTCGATCACTGCCACACAGCGCGCCAAGGAGCTGGGCCTCTACACCGTGTTCTTCCCTATAGACGCGTCGAGGGCCGATATCGACTGGTTCCTCAAGCTCATCAGGACGATCTCGACAGAAGGCCATATGGACGCCCTTGCGTGTGTGGACACGATGGGAGCGCTCGGGCCGAGCGCGGTCACATACCTTATCAAGAAGGCAAAGGAGATCATTCCGGACAAGCCTATTGAGGCGCATTTCCATGACGATTTCGGCCTCGGGGCGGCCAACACGATAATCGCCGCGACGGCGGGCGCGGAGGTGCTGCACACGACCATATCGGGTATCGGGGAGCGAGCGGGCAACGCGCCGTATGAGGACATCGCCCTCACCCTGCTCACGATGTACGGCGTCGATACGGGCATCAAGTACGATAGGATATACGAGACGTCAAAATTTCTCCAGGAGATATCCGGGCTCAAGGTGCGCCAGAACAGGGGTATCACGGGGGAGGGTATCGCAAACATCGAGTCCGGCATAGTCGTCGACTGGTTTGTGAAAGCCTTTGAGGACGCGCCCCTCGAGCTGTCGCCCTACCGCTACGACCTGACGGGCCATCCGGACTGGGAAGTCGTCATCGGGAAGAACAGCGGCCTACCGACCGTGGATGTATACCTTGACCGTATCGGGCTGTCATGCGACGACAAGGATGTAAAGCTGGAGATCGTCAAGGACATCAAGGAGAAGGCCTACGAGCTTCATCGCCTGCTGACCGTCGCGGAGTTCGAGGAGATAGCGCACAAGCATATTGACGCAGCCGCGTGAAACATCCACCGGCGCGGCGCAGGGTCAATCAGCGTTTCCGCAAGGAAAAGGAGATTATGATGAAGATAGCAATAGGGTCTGACGTTTCCGGCTACAGCCTGAAAACAGCACTCATAGGACACCTTGAAGAAAAGGGAATTGAATACAAGGATTTTGGTACGCCAAATCTTGACAGCCCCGACGAGTATTACGATGTCGTACCCGCCGTCGTACCCCTCATACAGTCGGGGGAATACGACTACGGCGTGCTGCTCTGCGGTACGGGCATGGGCATGTCACAGGTCGCGAACAGCTACAAGGGCATCCGCGCGGCCTGCGTCGAAAGCGTATACGCCGCGAAGATGTGCAGGGCGATCAACGACTCCAACATACTCTGTATGGGCGGCTTCATCGTCGCTCCGGAGATGGGGAAGGAGATGCTCGACGTTTTTCTGAGTACGCAGTTAACGGAAGGATTGGACAGCTTCCACGATTTCCTCCTTGACGCCCAGCTACAGATCAAGGATCTGGAGGCCCGGATATATTGACCGGGCCCGCAGCAGGGTCAAAACAAAAGGGGCGGCAATGCCGCCTCTTTTGTTTTGGGTGTATGTATATTGCAATTAAGGTTGCCAGAGCCTATAAGTCGCGTAATCGACGCGCGAGGAAACCCGTCTACTTCGTCAGGACTTTGACCTGCTCCTTGCCCTCCCACGCTTCGACAAACCCGTCCTTCTCGTAGGTACGCTCAGGCAGGACGCATAGTATGTGCGCGTCCTTCGCCCCGCCTTTGATGAACGGTATGCCATGCCATACGCCGGGGCGGCATGTGACGATAGCGCCTGCCTTGACGATGAACGCCTCAATCTCTTCCTTGGGACAGGACTGCCCCTGAATTGCCGGAGCGAAACACGCGATGACGTCAGAGTCTATCGGCATGATCGTCTCCTCTGTATAGTTGTGGTACTCCAGCCAGTCGATGAGCATGGGCCGCTTGAACGCGTGGCAGATGCTGTAGGACACCACTGTCTCGCGCGACAGGTTCTGCTGGATCATGTCGCGATGAAAGTGGCAGCTGCCGAGGTCAAAATAATATTCGCCTTTGCCAAGGGCGTCGGACACGCGTCCGTATTTCGCGAACGCCTCCGGACTGATAGGCTTTGCATTTACCGTAATCATAAGTCTCCCTTCTTGCTCAGGCTCAAGATGCCCTCGCACCGATGGAGAGGTCGGACGCGAGCGCCACGATGGCCTCCTCCGAGAACTCCTTGCGCTTCAGCTCGCCCGTCATGCGGCCTTCGCACATCACGAGGATGCGGTCGGATATGGTCATGATCTCGGGCAGTTCGCTGGACACGACCACGATGGCCATCCCCTGGTTTGCAAGTTCCATAAGTATCGAGTGTATCTCAGATTTGGCGCCCACATCGATACCTCGCGTAGGCTCGTCGCAGAGCAGTACGATAGGGTCTGACATGAGCCACCGCCCTATGATGACCTTCTGCTGGTTGCCGCCCGACAGGTTCATCATGAGCTGCTTGCCGCTCGAGAGCTTGATGGACATCATGTCCACATACCTCTGCGTCTGCTCCCTTGTCTTGCTCCTGTTGATGAACAGGCCATTGGAAACCCTCTTTAATGAAGACGCTATGATATTCTTTTCTACATCGAAGTTGGGGATGACGCCCTCGTCGCGCCTGTTTTCTGAGATCATGGCTATGCCGTGCTGAACCGCCTGTTCCGGGCGGTGTATCCTGACAGGCTTGCCTTCTATCTCCACGTTTATCGAATTGACCTTGTCGAGACCCACGATGGCGCGCAATATCTCCGTACGCCCCGAACCTTGGAAACCGGAAAACCCGAGGATCTCGCCTCTGCGGACCTCGAAGTTCACGTCCCGCAATATGCGCCCACGGTTCAGCCCTGTGACCTTCATCGCCACATCGCCGACGCTGCGCTCCGTATAGACATTCGCGACCTCCACATCGCGGCCTACCATCATCCTGACGATGTCGTCCATTGACGTCTCGCTGATAGGCTTGCTGTTGACGAACTGTCCGTCTTTGAGAACGACCACGCGGTCGGCTATCTCCATGACCTCTTCAAGCCTGTGCGACACGTAGAGCACCGTCACGCCCGATCCCTCGCGTAGCTTCCGTATCTGCGCAAAGAGTATATCTTTCTGCGCGTCCGCGAGAGATGAAGTGGGCTCGTCGAGTATGAGGAACTCCGGCTCGGAGTCAAGAGCCTTGAGTATGTTGATGAGCGATTGTTCCGCCAGGGTCAGCCGCCCCATCTTGTCCCCCGGGCTGCATGTAAGCCCGAATACCTCAAGCCTCTCCCTCGTATGCTCGTTCATGTACTTCCTGTCCAAAAGAGGCATCTTGGACGGAGGCTTGGGCCCGAGAAACATATTCTCCGCGATCGTCATGTTGAGGCAGGCGGGTATCTCCTGGTGGACCGTCGCGATCTTCGCGTCCTCCGCGTCGCGTGCGCTGCGGAAATGGACCTCCTCGCCCTTGACGACGACTTTACCGCCATCCGGCTTGTACAGCCCTGAGCAGATATTGATAAGCGTGGATTTGCCGGCGCCGTTCTCGCCGCATAGGGCGAGCACTTCACCTTTCTTTATTCCAAAACTAACACCGTCGAGGGCTTTTACACCCGGGAACTCCTTCGTTATATTATTGAATTCGATCCAAATATCATTATTTCCCATCAAATCCTCCGTGCGCGGCCACGCCGCCTACCCGTAGGCGTGTCCGCCTATAATACGGTCCCATGCCTACGGCTTTCGCGCGGCTCACATCCCAATGTCAGGCAAGACGCGCATCGCCCCTCCGCTTGACCATAGTGTCGACACAGACGCCGATAAGGATGACGACACCGACCGTGGCGGTCTGGAAGTAGGCATCCACGTGCATGAGCACGAGGGCATTCTTGATGACGCCTATGATCGCGGCACCGATGAGCGTACCGAGTATCGTGCCGCGCCCGCCGGCGAGGTTCGTCCCGCCGAGTATGCAGGCCGCAACCACGTCCATCTCGTAGCCGGAACCCGCGGTGGGGTACAGCGAACCGAGGTATGTGACGGACACAACGCCCGCAAGGCCTGCGAGCCCGCCAGCAAGGCCGAAGGCGAAGAGCTTGATGCGCTTCGTATTGATGCCGGAGACCTCGGCTGCGCGAATGTTGCCGCCGGTCGCGTATGTCTTGAATCCGAGTGAAGTGTTCTTCAATATGATGGCAAACACGATGATAAGAGCCGCCATCACTATGACCTGCGACGGGAAGCGAAAGTCCCCGAGGCGCGAGCCGAATAGGGCGAACGGCCAGTTGTCCTTGGGTATGCCTACCACCTGGTGCCCCTCTGTGGCGATGTATACGCCTCCCCTGAATATCATGGACATACAGAGGGTGATGATGAATGCCGGCACGCCTATGCGTGTGACAAAGGTCCCTGAGACTAGGCCTATGCCTGTCGCAATGGCAAGCGCGGCTATGAAACACAGCGTCGGCGCCGTGCCACCCGCCATCATGAGCGCGAACACCGCACCCGAAAATCCGTATATCGAGCCGGGCGAAAGATCGATCTCAGCGGTGATGATGACGAAGGTCGCGCCTATAGCCATGATCGAAACTTCGGTAATCTGCCGGAGAATGTTCATCAGGTTGGCCGGCGTTGGGAATGTGCTTGGAGCCATGATTGTAAAAGCGATAAAAAGTATTACGAGCACTACGAGGACTCCGAATTCCTCGAAGCGGAGCGCCCTTCCCCGGGGCCTTTTGATTTTTACCTGGCCGGCTTCCGCCGTGGTTATTTCTTCATTAGACATTAACGGGTAACCTCCCTTATTATATATACAGGCCCCGCGGAACAGTGTCCCGCAGGGCCTGTATTCAGAAACGGTTAGCCTTTGTAGTCATACTTGACTTTCAGGTCTTCGATCAGGTCCTGTGTCCACATGAAGGCGCCGGTGTCGATGTTGTAGGCACACGAGCCGTTCGTCTTGAGTGAATAGAGGTTGATGATCGAGTAGTACGCCATGAGGTAGGGGTTCTGGTCCGCGATCAGGTCGCAGTCGCCGGTCTCGAGACGGGCAATCGTGCCAGGAAGCGGGTCAAAGCAACCGACCTTGATCTTGTCGCCAAGGCCCTGGTCGCCTACTACGTTAGCGATGGACTGCGAGAAGTGGTCCGTGCCGACGATGGCTTCAACGTCCGGGTTCGCGGTCAGCGCGTTCTCGACTGCCGAGTAGCCTTCGTTGAAATCGTAGCCGATAGGTACGGTCTCGAGCTCCTTGATGCCCTTTGCCTTCGCCACATCGCGTATGGCCGTAGCGCGCTCTACGCACACCGGTAGTGCCGGGTCGGCCGTCGCGATGAGGTAGTTCTTGACGTCAGGCGCTATATCGTTGAAGAACTTCTCCGCGAAAAGGTACGCGAAGTTGTACTCCACCGCGCCGGCATAGCCGATGCCGTAGCCTGGGTGCTTCATCCCGGGATCGTTGGGGTCGCCGTCGTCCATGTTGAACGTTACGAACGGGATACCCTTGGACTCGGCGAGGTCTACGGAACTACGGAAGCCTTCCTTGTCGCCCGCCACGACGGCGATGCCGTCGATGTCTGACTCAAGCATCGTCTCAACGATAGAGACTTCCTGGTCGATCTTTTGCTCCTCGGGGCCGGTGACCTCGACTTCGCATCCGATCAGCTTCGCCGCGTCCTCAGCGCCTTTGATGAACGAATTGGTGAAGTCGCCCGAGATGGCCTGCACTACCACGCCGAACTTGTACTTCTCCGCACCGCCCGTGTCAGATGTGGCATCGTCTTCTGCCGCCGTGGTCGCTTCGTCGCCTGTGCCTTCGGCAGCGCTGTCACCGCCTGATTCGGCGCCTCCGCCGCTGCCACTACAGCCCGCAAAAGACAATGAAACCATCATCACCAACGCGAGAGCTATGAATAGAATTTTCTTTCTCATCCAATCTTCCTCCTAATACTGTGACACTATAACTTGATGAGATAACTGATACCGACATGGTGTTCGCATACAATATGGTATACCATATTGTACATGCACTGATGTCGTTAAGGATACCATTAATCCGTGTTCGCGTCAATACAAAATTATTGCGCCGTCATTGTTTCGCTATTGTTGCTTCTCTTCGAACAATTCGATGATTGCGTCGTCCTTCTCGATGAACGCAATCCTGACATTCCCGTCGAGCTCAAGCGGAGGGAAAATCACCGCATCGGCGTCTTGTAGGTATGGTTCCATATCGTCCACTTTGTACGCTACATGCGGACGTTTGTGCATGGTCTCAGGGAATGGCGTCCCCTCCTCAAACTTCAGGTACTCGATCTTGTAGTCGTAATCGTCCACGTCCGTGTTCGACCAGAATTTCAAATCCTCGTTGAATACCATATTGGGTCTTTTGTTCGTGACGGGGATGCCGATGTGCATGTATTCCGCTGACATTCTTTGTTCTCCTTTCCGAAACGGCGGCTGAGGGAAACGCTGACTGATGCTTTTGCCCACGGCAGCACTGCCGAGTTTCACATCTGTATGGGCGGGGCCTCTGACCACGGCGGTATCTTCATTCGCCTGGGGCTTCCTTGTGCTGAAGATAATATTCGTATGCCTCTTTGTCAGTGAAGTCATGGTGGACGATCTTGCCTATCGCCTGCGCCATGGCTGCGGGCGCCTCGCTCTGGAAAATGTTGCGCCCCATGTCCACGCCGTGCGCGCCCTCGCTGATCGCGCGGTAGGCCATCGTCAGCGCTTCATCCTCCGGCAGTTTCTTGCCGCCGGCGATGACCAGGGGGACAGGGCACACGGACGCGACTTTTTCGAAGTCGTCGCAGTAATATGTCTTCACGATGCTTGCGCCGTGCTCTGCGAGGATGCGCGTGGCCAGCATGAAAAATTCGGTGGTCCGCTCCATATGCTTGCCTACGGCCACCACGCCCAGGACAGGGATGCCGTATCTGTCGCCCACGTCGATGTACCGGCAGAGCGTACCTAAGGAGTCCCGTTCGCCGGAAGACCCGATAAAGGTCTGTACGGCCAGCGCCGACACATTCATGCGGATCGCATCCTCGATGTCGACCCCCATGCCGTTCCCCGCAGTCATGTCGTCAAAGAGAACGGACGTGTCATAGGTGGCCCTGAGGCAGATCGCCTTACCCGCCGAAGGCGGGATGCAGGTCTTGACCGCGCCACGCGTACCCATGAGGACATCGACGTAGGGAATCAGCGGGGCGATAGTCACGTCGAGCCTTTCGAGCCCGGACGTGGGACCCATGATATAGCCGTGGTCAAACGCCAGCATCACGGTGTTACCGGAATCCGGGTTGAATATCCTTGACAGCCTGTTTTTGATCCCCCAATCCGAATGGCCTAGCCCCTTCACGAAAAATCCATCCGAAGGCGGCGGCACATCCATATAATATTCCTTGCTCTGCCTGTTCCCTATATTATCGGCCATAGTTCATGCCCTCACTTTCTCCCTGAAAAACGAAAACGTATGCGCCGGCTCGTTCCACAGGCGCAGGAACTCGTCGTCCCACTTCGCTATGTTGAGCTGAAAACCGGCCTGCTCCTGCACGGTAAGTATCTCACCCACCATATTGGCGACCACCTCTATCCCGAGGCTTTCGAGATACCTCACGCAATCCTTATATAATATGAACATTTCCATCAGCGTCGTAGCGCCGGACCCGTTCACCATGACAAAGCATTTGTCGCCGCTCTTCAGCGGTATGTCATTAACAAGCGCGCCCGCCATGATCCCGATGGTCTCCTTCGATGTCTTCATGGGTTGGCGACCGCCGCCGCCCTCACCGTGCTGCCCCATCCCCACTTCCATATCGTCGTCGCCCAGATCGCCGAACGACTCCCCGTTCGCCGGATGAGTCGCGCTGCGCGCAGCCACGGCTATAGTAGCCATAGAGTCCGCATACCTCTGCGCCAGCGCCGCGACTTCATCCAGGCTCTTCCCTTCCTTGCATGCGGCCGCAGCGATATGGTAGAGGGGTATGGCCCCAGCCAGGCCGCGGCGGTCGTCCGAGTTTGAGCGGGGCGCGTTCGAAATATCCTCCTGTGTGACGACCTTCCTGACATTGACGTCGGCCTTCTGCGCCATCTTCATGGCCATGTTCGCGCAGAGCATGTCGCCGGCGTGGTTCAGCACAAGCAGCAACACTCCGTGGCCCTTGTCGGCGAGCTGTACGGCTTCGAGGACGGATTGCGGGCTCGGGGCCGAGAACACATCGCCGACAACCTGGATGTCCAGCATGCCGTCCCCGACAAAACCGGCCTGGGCCGGTTCGTGGCCGGATCCCCCCATCGTTACGATCGTCACGCGGTCGGCGCCTGCGAGAGCCCTGCTTATCACGAGATGCCCGTTCACCTCCACCAGTTCCGAAGCGGCTAGACCGTAGCCTTCCAACAATTCATCGGTCAGCGTACCGGGGTCGTTGATAAATTTTTTCATTTTCATGTAGATAACCTGCCTTTCTCAATCTTTCGGCGTTTCGGCATATCCGGAATGCACGCCTTCAAAAAACAGCGCCATTGAACAGGCGCCCGCATCCTTCACTCCTATGGATTTTTCGCCGTAATTTTTCGCGCGCCCGAACTTCGCGGCATAGCCCACCGTATCGTCCGCTCCCTTAGCGGCGGCCGCAGCCCCAGCACTGAGCGAGGCGCGGTCGCCATCAGCGGCCAGCATAGCCTCGACCCCGGGGATGAGCGCGTCCATCATTGTCTTGTCGCCGACACCGGCGCCGCTGATCTCCCGGAGCCCTTCCAGACCGGACGAGAACACCTCGGATACCGGAGCGCCAGCTTCGGCCTCGCCCATCCCCATGATGAACACGCCCCACAGAGGCCCGGCGCTGCCGCCCTGCACATTCAATACAGCCTGCCCCATATCCTCAAAAAAATCAGGCGCCGACTCAAATGCCTCGCCTGATTTTTCTTTCATCAAATGTGCTATCTTACCTATCGTGACGCCATGATCCCCGTCCCCGATCAGCGCGTCGATCCGTGAAAGATATTCGACGTTTGCCGACAGCAGATCCGCCGCTTGGGAAATCATATTCTGCCATTGCTGCAATGAAACCGCCATATGTCAACCTCCCAAACCTCGCCGCCGGCCGCTGACGCGCTCATTACGGCCTTGTGGCGTGCGCTTTGTCACAGCACACTATATCTTTATACCATGAAGTATACCATACCGTATCGCCAAAATACAGGTCAATCGTTATGGTACAGGCGAGTTCGGATAGCTCCCCATACCTTATGGTTGTTATAACAAGATGTTGCAATGGCAACATTTACGTGTAATTCTGTCAAACAGATGCCATAGAGTATATAATGGAAACAAGGCGATATTTCAGATGATGATAAGGTGTGGGGTATGCTGTTTGATTGGTGAAGTATGTACGGTACAAAGGGCTCTTTTGTGGACGGTAGTGTGAGAAGCGAAGTTTGTCCGGCGCGGGTGCAGAGCGTGTGCCCCGCATGTGGGCGCGTATGCGCGGGAGGGTACGAGGTGCGCGGGGGCGCGGTATGGTTCGATATCTCGTGCCCGGAATGCGGTACCTTCTCCACACTCGCGTCGGAGGATCCTGCGGCGTTCTCCCTGTACATGGGCAAGCCGTCCGTCACGGTGGCGCCGCGCGAGGCGCTGACGGCGGGAGTGGATGCGGGAGCCCGGAGCGCAGCCGTGCGCGGCGCAGACGACATGAGCGCGGCGCCTGGAGAAGGCGCGGGGATGCCCGAAGGCGAATGCCCACTGCACTGCGGCGTATGCGAGGACCATCTGATGACGGCCTGCTGCGTACTCATCGACGTGACCGCGCGCTGCGATCAGCGCTGCCCATGGTGCTTTGCGCGAGCGGGAGAAAGCGGGGGAAGTGTTGGCGGCGCGGGCGAACCATCTCTCCGGGAGATAGGGCGTTGGTACGACAGGCTACTGGAGCTTGGCGAAGAAAGGCCGTTCAACATACAGATATCGGGTGGCGAGCCGGCCGTTCGTGACGACCTGCCGGAGATCGTCGCGCTCGGGCGGGCCAAGGGGTTCGAGTACATACAGCTCAATACGAACGGCAGACGCCTCGGTACGGAGGGTTCCGGGGATTACGGCATCGGCGAGACGGGCGAGGCGTACGCGCGGCGGCTGGCGGAGGCGGGGCTGACCACGGTGTTCATGCAGTTCGACGGCGTGACGGATGCCGTGTACAGGGAGCTGCGCGGCGAGCCGCTGCTGGATATAAAGCTGCGCGCAATCGAGAACTGCGCGAAGGCGGGGCTTCCCGTCACCCTCGTGCCGACGATAGTCAAAGGCGTGAATATATTCGAACCGGGCAACGCCGCAGTCGGCGAGATAGGCGGCATGATAGACTTCATGCTCGCGAACCTCGGCGTGGTGAAAGGCATACACTTTCAGCCCGTGAGTTTTTTTGGGCGCCACCCTTCGCAGGCGCGGAATATAGGCGTGGCGACCGAACTCAATCCTGAGCGGGTGACTATGTTCGCCGTGATGTCCGAGATCGAACGCCAGACGGGCGGGCGCATCAAAAAAACCGACTTGCTCCCTATCACGACCGGCCATCCTCTCTGCTGTTTCTGCGCCAATTTTCTACGTGAGCGGGATGGCGCCCTCACGTCCACGGCAACGGACGTACAACGTGAAGAAGGCATGGCCTGCTGCGAAGGCGCGGAGCCGGAGCGCGCGCAATGCTGCCGCCCGCCGGTGGCCGAACCG
>JAISLZ010000028.1 GCA_031277015.1 Eubacteriales Family XIII. Incertae Sedis bacterium
CTTGTAAATGCCGCCGGACATCATTGAGTTGCCCGTAAAGATAGCATCCATAACATGGGGGTAATCGTCCGCAAGCGAAACAGCGCCCATAACAATACAGCCTATGGCGTTCCACAAAAGTCGTGGATTGTTTTGATGGATTGATTACGAGTTGGGCAATAAGTACACATGCTGCCGCCGACCTTGTCAACTCGATGCTTGACAAGGCGATTAGCACACTTGATATAGATGAACATCCAATAGTCCACTCGGACTGCGGATGCCATTACCGTGTATCGTGGAACGGGGTCAGCATTCGTAAATTCATCTGCCTCAAGCAATTTCAATTCCTTGTCAAAATCGCTTTGAAAAAGGCGATCTTGCACAATTCTATATTTCTCAAACTCGTTTTCAGCGTATTCTTTCGCGAGTTCCGCGCTGATTTTCCCGGCATCTGTGAGCAGTTCGTTCCCATCAGCCTGTAATATCAGGTCAAGATGTTTCGCCCAATCCTCCATAGTCATGGGAACGTGGCTTCGCGCTCTGCGTTCGGCTAAATCAAGATAGGTGTTCACCAACAGCGCGAGATTGCCGAGCTCGGTTTCCGTCAAATAGTTTTTGCCGATGGACACATCACCTTTCAATATCTTTCCGCTTGGACTGTTGCCCCAACTCGTCAACCCCATGTGTTCCTTGTCCGCGTCGGCTCGTTCATAAATCAATTCAGTCGCTGTGGCCATGGGCGGCATAGTGCATTTTGTTCTGTACCTTTGCGAAGAACTCCCGTGTAATCGAAGCGTTCTTGTCGTAGTCCATTGACGAAACGTCGTGGCGCGTTTCGAGTTCACACGATACCCAACGGCGATTATTGCGTCGAGATTGTAATGTTTCACGGTTCTCTTGACATCGCGCACGCCCTCGCGTTGAACTACCGAGAAATCCTCGTTAGTTGCCGTTTCGGACAATTCTTTTTCTGCAAAGATATTCTTTAAGTGCAAGGCAATGTTGTCTGTTGACGTGTCAAACCGCCGTCCCATGAGTTTTTGTGACAGCCATATTGTCCCGTCCTGTACACGGACTTCTACGCCATCGCCTTCTGTTTGGTACGAGAAAATCAGGAACTCCGCTGTGCTGTTGCGGATTCGAAAATTCCGCTTCTTGTTTATATTATTTTTTTTCGTCATTCAAATGCCTCTTTCCTCATAAACTATACAGCAAACAGATGTTCTCGCATAAGTATTTTATAGCTTTATTTTCAGCGCCGCAAAGAAATGGGTTACAGTTCACACCCCCCTCCCAATAGACGAAACTGTCGTTCATGTTGACAAGCCATGGCGCATGTGCCCCTTATGTTCCCTCGCGAAATACATCACCGTTCTCGGCGTCGCGCACGCGTAAACGTAAGCGTTATTGCCGCCCACCCGGGCATTCGTGCAATCCGTGTTCATAACAGGGGACAGCAAAAGATCCTTGAATATGGCGAGAGATTTTTATGACATCCATGTCCTCTATGCCCTGCGCGGTAGCGAATGTTTTTGCCGTGCTGAAACAGGCATTGGCCGAAACATCCGAAAAGAGAGGCAGCCTGCCCATCATGCCGAGATTCCGGGGCATTGTCCATAATCTACGCAAAAACGGGAATATGCGAATGCTCTGGGAGCGGTACAGGCAGGACTTTGGTTATGCCAGAGAAATCTCATTTGATGATGCCCTGAATACAGCGCTGCAAATCATGGAACAAGCCGGCATTGGCGTTACGCCGTAGGGACGCACCGAATTGCATTATATTCGAGGGATTGGGTAGAGCTAACTAAGTATCAATGTGTTGATGGTTGCAACAATTATATCTGAAACTATTGATGCGATACCAGGAACCGCTTTTGCCCGTAATTGTTAATTTTGACTTATTCTTCAGCGTCTATTTGACGCATTGACTCCTTTACATTCAATGGTATGTCAGCGATAATGATGGGGCTAACGAGTTAACAAATTTACTTCTGCTCAATTATCATTCTTTTACCGTTCAGCGCGAGTTCCATAATATTGACTTGTTCCTACTGTCTACTGAAGCAAAGGTTGTTATCTGTATCGAGAACAAAATATATTCGAGCGAGCACAGCAAGCAGTTAGAACGCTACAATAAAATCGTTGAGAAATCATACCCTGAATACAAGCGATATTTTATATTCCTCTCGCCATATGGCGATGAAAGTTCCGGCCCCGAAATATGGAAACCTCTTGGCTATGATGTCGTCGCGAAAATAATCGAAAATGCGATGGAGAACAAATCCACTTCGAGTTCAGGTCTGCAAATCTGTTGGAGAACAGCAAGAGTTTCTATATTGCTGAAAAGATAAAAGCATTTTTAACAGGCAAGCCGTTCCCCGAAGAATGGTCGTATAAGAGAGTGCAGAATTGGAGTTTAAACAACAAGCGTAATATTAAATCCTTTGGTGACTTCGAGCAGGTATCAGATGATATCAAAGCTGAACTATACAAGATTATCACAGAGGATATACCTTCATTTGAAAAGCGTATTGCAGAGGAATTGTCCAAATAGAGTGGCCTTATCTTTAATGAATTTTTAGTCAAAAAAATCTCCCGGCGACAACTGCCGCCAGGAAAAATTTGGTGCGCGCGAAAGGACTCGAACCTTCACAGTGTTGCCACCACCGGGACCTAAACCCGGCGCGTCTGCCAATTCCGCCACGCGCGCAAGAAACCGTAGCCCTGCCGGGTAACCTTTCATATTATACCCAAGGCCACGGTGAGGCGCAATGTCATTTTTGAGATAAAATGTCACGCCACTTTCGTCATTGCCTGTGTCTTGTCCAGTCTCCGCCCGAACAGGTATATGACGACGCCGACGATGGCCGCGCCTATGCCTACGTACATGATGGCCTGTAGCATGCCGTCAAAACTCGCGAAGAAACCTTCCTCGTACTCCATCTCGTAGTATCCCGGTATCCAGACAGAGCCGTCCGTCAGGCCGTTCTGCTCCGTCAGAGCCTGGGACAGGTCTGGGTAGTCTGCGATGACCCCCTCCTCATACTCACCCATCTCCTCGGGCAGGACCTCGTAGCCGGGCCCCCAGTCGCCCTCATAGAAACTGAGGAAGAACTTTGAAGCCACGCCGAGGACGCCGAATCCCATAAAGTACGCACCTATCTTCTTCAGGTCGCCGAACCCTAGCCCCGTGCGCCTGTCTATCGGATAGATATCCGGCTCGCTAGCCGCCGGGCCCTTCCATATCCACTTGCTCACCACGTAGAGCACGGGGATGAGCAGCATGATGATAAAGCCCCCGAAGAAATAGTCCGTGCCGTTCAACAGTATGGTCGCAAGGCAGAATATGAGGCACAGCACCACGAGGAAATTGTGCATCGGCAGCCCGCCAGGGATCTTGAACTTGAACTCGTCCTCGCCTAGCCTCCGCTTCAGGACCATAGCCGCTATGACCGTGAGTGCGCAGACGATGACCATGAAGAACACGTCCACGAGCACGAGGAAGACGAAGTCGAGCGGACGGGTCGGCGTGCCGAGGAAGAGGGTCGTCACCGCAGCCACGATGAGCAGGCTGACCCACGGCATGCCCTTCTTCTTCGTGAGCTTCGCGAGCGCCTTCGGGCCGAAGTTCTCATCGGAGAGGATGAGGGTCGCGCGCCCCGCAACAGCCACGCACATATTGTAGATCGAACACTGGCCGATGATGGCAACGACGATGAACAGGACGCCGAGGGCCGGAGGCGCGAACTGTTCGAGCACCGTGTAGTACCCCACGCCGCCAGATTCTGTCGACCAGCTGTCCCACTGCCCCACGGATGCGAGCCCCGCAAGCGTCGGCAGCACGTATGTGGCTATCATGAGCGGGATGACGATCATGAGCGCCTTCGGTATGATGCGGTGCGAATCCCGTATCTCGCCCGCGAACAGCGATATCTCGTCGAAGCCCGAATACATCCATATGCCGATCCCGAGCCCCGCGCCGAGCGTCATGAACAGGTTGCCGTCGTACTCGTCGCTCATGAACGGCTCGAGAGGGTTCCCCCCGCCCGCGTTCGCAAACCCGTACACCGTCACGAGGGCAAACACTATCAGCACCGCGACTGACAGCACCGTACTGACCGTGCTCACTTCTTTTATGCCAAGCACATTTATGATGAAGAAAAGTGCGATGAGCCCGACCTTGATCGCGTAGATGATGTACATCGACTCGGGCGTAAACGTGCCGTCGGCCTCCCTCGGGAAATCGATGATGTTGCCGAGGTAGTCGACCGCGAGCACGACGTACACGGTGTTCGCGACGAGGCCCCAGAGGAAATTGACGAAGACCATGATGCCGAACCAGAACTCGCCGAGCGCTTCCTTGACCCATATCATGTTGCCGCCCTCGACCGGCCTGGCCGAGCCCATCTCCGCGCAGATAAGGCTGTACGGCAACGCCCAGCAGAACGGCAGGATGATCAGTAGCAGGACCGTGACACCTGGCCCAACATCCGGTATCATCTCCTCGATGCCGAACGCACCCGCACAGCATATCGCGTAAAACATGCCGACGACACCGAAAACGCCCACGCGGCGCTGCACGACGTCCTTGACGCCTACCCGCCCTTCCTTGACTTCAAGCTGCTCCATAAGTCCCTCCCAAACTTGCAAAAATCGCGACGTTTAAGACAAAATCGCGTGGCCCCGCACGGCCAACAACAAAACAAGTATATACGCGCGCCGCTGAAATGGCAACAGGAATGTAACGCAATCATAACTATTTCACCATTTCACACACATTGGTGTCATTTTGGCTTCATTATGTTCCAGCTGCACTGTTGAAACCATGTGCACTTAAATGTATAATCATTCAAGCAGAATTATTGAAATAGCTGCTTAACGACGAGAGAAGGAACAGGGCGGGTGCTGGTCTGCACTGTGATCCGGAGGTTTCGGGATATATGAAAAAAAAGATAAGATTGAAGTCGCTGATCCTGCTGAACGTGTATGCGCTGGTGCTAATAACGGTCGCGCTCGTCGGCGGCACGGATATGGCGACGACGTATAACGACGCGGTCGAAACGACGCGGAGCAATCTCGATTATCTGTCCGTCACCTCCGTCGGCAACGTCGAGCGCAGAGTCGACAACGTGAAACAGGAACTGCAGATAGAGGGGACGAACCCGGTGGTCAAAGACCATAGCCTGCCTGTGGAGGAGCGGGCGGAAATGTTGCTGGCGGCATGTGATCACTCGTATTTCGAGGAGTTCACGGTGGCGCGTGCAGATGGCGTCACCTACAACGGCGGAGGCAAGATCACGATCGCTGACCGTGAATACTTCCGGAAAGCGATGGACGGCACGCCGTACATATCGAGCCCGCTCGTCAAGCGGCTCGGGGGCGGGCTCGTCATGATGGCGGCCGCGCGCCTTGACGACGGCAATGGCGCTATGTTCGGCGTTATCTCTGTGGACACGTTCCGGGAGGCCATTCAGGATATCAAGCTCGGAGAGAGCGGATTCGCGTTCGTGCTCGATAAGTACGGGACGGTCATTCTCCACCCTGACGATGACGTGATCGCAGGGATGATGACGTTTGAAAAACTCTCCGAGGCAGGAATAGGCGACACCGTGCGTCTCGCGGCTCTAGCTCCGCTGACGGAAACAATGACGGCTGGAGAGACGGGCGTCACGGAAATAGACGCGGCGGGCACGAAATACTTTGTGGCCTACCGCCCCGTGTCCGGACCCGAAAGCTGGTCGCTCGGCGTTATCGTGCCCAAGGATGAAATGCTCGGCAATTTTTATGCGCTCACCAGAACCAGTCTAATAGCGCTCGTGGTCATGCTCATATTGGGATTTTTCCTCGCGCTACGGCTCTCGACAACGCTGAGCAGACCGCTTGTCCTGGTCTCGGAACGGCTACGGCGACTGTCCGAAGGCGACCTGCATACGGACTATGAGACGGATGGCCCTGCCGCCCGTGCGGCGCGCAGCCAGAAGGCAGATCCCGCGCGCGAATACCTGGAATTGCGCGAGAGCGTGACGAACACCGTGTCATATCTGAACAGCTACATCGAGGATATCGACCATGTGCTAGGGAATATCGCGGATGGAAACCTTGACGTGAGCAGCGGTATAGCGTACAAGGGCGACTTCGTCGGCATAGAAAAATCGCTACGCCATATACTCGGAACTCTCAACGCTACTATGCACACCATTTCGATGTCATCGGGCACAGTCCTCGCGGGTTCCAAGCAAATATCAACGAGTGCGCAGTCGTTGCGCGACGGCAGCATAGACGCGGCTTCAAGCATCAAGAGCATCAAGCAGTCGATGTCGCGCATCAACGATAGCTTTGCCGATGTGGTCGCGGAGACCACGAACGCCGGTAGCCTCGCGGCCCTCGCGGGCGAAACGGCGGTCGACGGCAATACGAAAATGCGTGAACTGCTCACAACCATAGAAGGCATAAGTCGTGCCGCCGAATCCATACAGCTTATTAACAAGGCCATTGACGAGATAGCTTTCCAGACGAATATCCTCGCGCTGAACGCCGCGGTTGAGGCAGCGCGGGCCGGCAATGCGGGCCGCGGATTCACCGTAGTAGCGGACGAAGTAAGGACGCTCGCAAACAAATGCGCCGAAGCGTCGAACAATACGGCGAAGCTCATCGATAGTGTGCTCGGCGCCATCAGTGATGGCACCGTGTCCGCCGCGGAAACGGCGGCGATACTTGAGCGTATCGTGGAACATTCACACAGAGTTCGCGAGAGCATATCCGCCCTAACTGATACCGCGGCCAAACAAGCCGGAGAGATGGACGAGGTGAGCCGTGATATAGATCGCATATCGGCCGTAACGGGCTCTGTATCCCTGGCGTCAGAGGAATTTGCGGCTACGAGCCGGTCGTTCGAGAGCCAAGCCGCGTCACTGGAGCAGGTCATAGCCTCGTTCCGTGTTGACGAAGATGAGGAGTAGGCGCGCGGCGTGCACCGCTGGCGTCAATGATAGACCTCGCACCGTCACCAGGTTTTGTCGCTATATCGTAGAAACTATCATGTTTTTCTTCTTTGGCTGCCGGAAAAGGAAACAGGAATGTAACGTAATCATAACTGTTTTAGATGCATTGGTGTCATTTTGGCGTCATTTTCAGCGGATATAATATAATTATGAATAAGAATAAAACGTTGCTAAAGCGAATAATAAGCATTCTTCCGATGGTAGCCCTGATATTGTCATTACCCATGATCCCGGGAGGTATGTATGTCGGCGGCGTATCGCCATACCCCTCGCCCATAGCGGGCGGCTTCGTCTACGCGACCGACGTATCGCCAACCGCGGACCACATGATAAGGGTGCATCTGTCATCACTAGGCTCCCCTGCATCGTTCAGCGCGAACGTCCACGGAGCATACACAATACAGGATAGCGGCGCAGCCGTAGCGGGGCTCATTGCCATAGCGGCCAACGGTTCATCCGGCATCAATCTTACAGTAGGCGGCGCTACACATAAGCTTGACAAGGACATACTGCTCAACTCCGCTTCATCGAAAGTCACGGACTACATTTCGATAGACGGCAGGAACTACCCGGGTGACCTGCGTGTGATCAACAAGAAGGGCAAGCTGAAGATCATCACCCACGTGGACATGGAGACCTACATACTCGGAGTGGTTCCGTACGAGATAGGAAACAGCGCGAGTTATCTCGAGGCCATCAAAGCACAGGCCGTCGCTTCGCGTACGTTCGCATACTACGTCATGAACAGCCGCAAGCGAGAAGCGCAGGAACACGATGTCGTCAACACGACCGCATCGCAGGTATATAATGGCTACGACGCAAAGCAAGCGAATGCCAATAGCGCCGTCGTCGCCACTGCGTGCCAGATACTCCTGACACCATCGGGAGGCAACGTATTCTCATGCTATAGCGCATCCAACGGCGGCCATACCGAATACCCTAAGTCATCCAGGGCTACCGGAACGAATTTTAAATACCTGCCATTCAAGGAAGACCCGTACGATCTGAAATTCGCGCTGTCCCACAAAACCTACAACGCTTCCGTTGCAATACCGAAATCGTTCACGGGCAAGAATCTTAAGACGAGCAAGTCACAGCCCTACAAAATGTTGCGCGAGGCAATGAAGGTCGCCGGCACCTACCCAGCCAACCTCCCTGATGATGCCAAGGTGAGTGTCAAGAAGATAGCGCTCACGAACCCACGATACACTGACAATGACACCCCGCGCGTATACACGGGAGCCGACTTTACGCTCGGCATCCCTAAGGCAGGCGACATTGCCGCGCACGACGTCAAGATATCGTTCGTCCCCTACGTCGACGGCAACAAAATCAAACGTCCCTTCCTGAATGACAAGTTGGAGCTTTCCAACAAATCCAAGTTTTCCCGGCTATACCTCAGGGATGACAAGGGCAGCTACCTGCTAGCTGCCATCAGATACGGACATTCGGCAGGAATGAGCCAGGTCGGAGCGTACCAGATGTCTACGGAAGGAAAATCGTATACTGATATTCTGGCGTTCTATTATCTGCTGGGATCGGAAACCGTGCTCTACACGAAAGATTGGCCTATCGACAACGGAGTGACCGATGGGCCTGCACCCGCAGCTACGAACGGAACGGTCGGTACAAAAAAGAGCAAAGCAACATACAAGGTTACGTCTTACTCAGCAAAAGGATATGTATCAGTCAAAAACTCGCTTAACGTGCGTTCCGGCCCCGCAACATCGTACAAGAAGCTCGGATCGCTGAAGAATAAGTCAAAATTAACAATTACGGGCAAAAGCGGTTCCTGGTATCGCATCAAATACAAAAGCGGAACCGGATATGTCATGAAGAAGTACATCAAGATCACCACGAAACCGAAATCCGTGTACCCATTCAAAGCCAAAGTAGCGGTCAAGTCCGGCAAGCTCCCCGTTAGATCGGGCGCCGGCACAAAATACAAAAAACTGGGTTCTTTGAACAAGAACTCCACGTTAACCATCAAGGGCGCAAAGGGTGCGTGGTATAAGATCACCTACAAGAAAAAGACTGCTTACATCATGAAGAAGTACGTCAAGAAAGCCTGAATAACGGTATTTCAGATATACAGACGTGAGCTGCGCATATCTTTCGTACTGCAAGGAGCTACCTAGGGGCCTACCGGTTGCATATAGTTCCACCTTCTCTCTACTGATTCTATCAGCCTGATAGCGGCCTCATAGTCGGGATTGACAGCTTTCATCTTTTTTGCGAGCTGAGTCATTGCGGCTTTTGTCCCTGTGATTCCCACCTTGGTTGACAGCTCTGCGAGGATCGGCATCAGTGCCTTTGTATAAGCTCCGTAAGCGCTCACTTCCTCGCATAGCGCCCCGTATACAATACGTACGCCACAGTCATCGGAGCTTACGAACACCCTATCTCCTGACAGGAATATCCGATCCGGACGCAACAGCATATCCTGCGCCTTGTATATCATTGCGGCGTACCCCTTTACCGTGCGGAATACCCGATACAGATCACCGTGGAAATCGTGATCCCTTAACGCGACAAAACCATCCGTCCTATATATCAATCTTACCAGGCCATTATCTTCTACTATTGTCACCGGCAACAGGAAATTGCCTGCATCGCGCTCTATTGCTATCCTCTCGTGTCGCGCCAGATACCCTTCCGGCAGATTGACCGTTAACATCACCCTTCACCTCCCACCACACTTGGCACATTTGGTGTAGCCCTTTCCGCGTGCGTCGTCCTCACTCATAGAGATCACATATCTCTCAACTATGTAGCATTCGCCCAGATGATAAGCTCCACCGGCACTCGGAAATACGTATACGAGAGTACCGTCCCTCGCGTTACCGGGCTTGCACAGCTTGCACGGAGAATAACGGCCGCGCACCGTACCAGTCAATACCATCTCCCTCGGATTGTTCTTGATATATGGACATAACTCTCCGTGGTACCTTTCGCCTGCGCGCGGGAACACCCACACGAGATGCGAATCGCTATCCTGCTCCATCTCGTCGAACGTCATCTTACCACCAGGATCCCTCGCACCGACGAACGCGCGGCAAAGTATGGTCTCGCTGCCTTTCAGCCCGTCCGCAAAGATATGGTTCAATGCGAGATCAGCCTTGTAACTGACCGACGCGCCTATCAGATCCGTGTACATCCTCCCTGACGTGGCGAACGCATACGGGAAATGGAACCTGACAGGCGAGACCTCTACAGAGGATATATCATTCCCGTTCTCATCTTCAATGCGCGCCTTGACCACTCCTGCGTATCCGGACGGCAGATACGAACGCACCGCAGATGCCGCATATCTACCCGTCTCGTCCGCGAGCGAATGATATACATTCTCGCTGATGGACGTATATTTGATGAGCCACCCAAGTGTCAAAACACCCACGATGAATAGGGGCAGAAAGATAGCGGTCTCGACAGCCAGCGAACCCATGCGCACGTTTCGGCAGGCGGCGCGGGAGCCCGAGGCGTATTTTTCGATATGCCTAAGCATCATCAGTACCTCTCCGTATATTCGAATGTCTCGCCAAGAGCCTTAACGTTGAAACGGAAGCCTATATAATATTCTCTTATCAGGAAATCTTTATTATAATTTGCCTTCATATCTATCTGAATGAGGTCCATGACGCGCAACAACTTTGTCTCTCTATCCATGAGAAACAGCAGTACCCGCAGGTAGTCCACATAGCTCTGACCCGAACGATTAACCGGATTTATCACCTTGCCATCGAATAGGCCATCTACAGCCTTCTTGCCGTCGGTCAATGCCCAGTGGGCAGGCGACTTGAGGAACGTTACCTTCCTGCCCGCCTCGAACAGCCCTATATCGTTCTTCGTTTCCGCGCCTATCCATATCTCCGAAATCGTGATGCACGCAATCTCCTCGCCTATACCCGCCGCCGCCGCAAACGGGGCTGCGAGCGCCTCCACCTGGGCCATCTTCACAGGATCTCTGTAAAATGAGACGTTGTTGGCTATGAATCGTATGAGTGTAAGCCTCGCTTTGATGCTGTTGTAATTGCTCATGTCGTTCATATTGCCCGCTAGTATGTATTCAATCTCCGCATCAAAAAATGAATCTTCCTCAGATACGCCGTCATTGGCGCATCCGAAGGCCGCCATGATGTACTGCGAGTTTAGTACGTCGGAGGCCGCGCTGTTCGATATATCCGCAAGCTTTTGAGGGGAGAGAGAGGAAACATCGGGCAGTGACCACGCCACACCAGCCGACGGCAGACTCGCAGTAACTCCTTCATCGCGCAGTGTCCTGTTCTTGTGACCACTGATCGGATCCGAATAGTTTTTTATCCCATTTCCTCTCCCGGTAAGCTTTTTCGCTGTTTTCGATATTGCGGCGCTTTTTAGCTGCTCCTCAAAATTATCGATATCCAGAAGAGAAAACTCCTTGAGGTTGGCTTCCGGATTCTCCATCTCTATGTCGAATATCCTTGCCATCGCGCCTGAAGGGGCGATGGGTAAATAGGCGGCCTTGTCCTTCCTTAAGCTTGCGTTGGCGTAGAAAGCGATGTCCCGTTCAATACGCCTCTCATCACCGTGGAAGGCGAAGACACCGTATCTGCCGAGCAGTTCGGTGTCGTATTCGCTTAGTATGGACCTCCCCGCCAACCGTATGGCCGCGTCCGTATACGAAACCCCTGAAACTATCCTGGTCGCCGCCAACAGACAGGTCACGAGTACGAGCATCCCTGCAAAAGCTATCGTGAAAAGGATAGCTGCGCTGCCCTGCCTTGGTTTTTCCATCATCATAGACATCTGCGTTTGATTGTCCTTTCCGAATGTACCCTGAAAAACGCCTATTTCCGTAACACATTCCTGATACCGTTTATCTCGCTAATGGCGTAGGATCTCGCTTCCATGAATACCTTTACGGACCCGGCCATGCGGCCGGCCACGTACTTGGCGGAAGCCGACCCCGTGGAGGTTCGATTCATGTTCGAGCGCCCCTCGCCGAGCTTTATCCGCTTCGCAAACGAGGCGACCCTGTACCGGTCGTGGGCCGAGCCGTTTCCCACACTTGAGATATCCGTCACCCCGGATAATCTGCCGCTTTCCGCCCTCACAGCCAGGTGAAGGTGGGATCTTAGCGAGGCTATCGAATACATGTCTATCATCACGTATATGGTGAACATGATCCCGAGCACGATAAAGGGGAAGTAGATCGCGGATTCGACCATTGCGGTACCGCGCCTATGCCCGGCCCGCCCCTGTATGGCCGCGCGTGGCGTACTGCGTCTAGCGCGCCACGCCGTTCCTTGGGTTAACGATATGCGCGGCCTGCCGCTCACATGAATTTCCCCGCTGCCAGTCCCTGGAACACGTCGTCTACGAAGCCCTTGATCTGAGTCCTGAATATGAGCCCGATAAGGATGGCTATAGCCACAAGTATCGCGACTTGTACGAGTTCCATGCCATCCCTCCTCGCGCGCAGCCTGTTCACCACCGCGATGTGAATCTTTCTGATAATGTTCTTCATGATTTCCTCCATTCTTTTCTATGATGTTTATCAAACAAAATATAACTTTTTTGCGGCAGGTAGCTCCTTTGCGGCCGGGTTGCTCTTACCCCATTTCGAATGCGGCGGGAGCAACCGTGATTATGATTATCGCACCCAGCTGAAGCGCCATAGGGAAGGTGAGCTTCGTCTCTGCCAGCCGGCCCCTCTCCTCAGCTCGCTTCTTCCTCATGATGCGCAACATACCCTCCTCCTGCATGAGTTTGTCCGCGAGAGCGCTGCCCTTATCTATATTATCAGCGAGAATGGCGCTGAAACGCAGGACCTCGCGCTGCCCGCTACGCGCGGCGAGGCCGGAGAACTCCGCAATGAGAGAGGTATTCGCTCCCCTTATTCGGTCCTCCATGCCGAGCAGTTCCTCGAAGAATACTTTATCTTCACCCGGTCGCCGCCGCTCCCTGTAGTCCTCGGCTATCTTCTCCACCGCCGCCGTCGCGACAAGCCCCGCATTCAGAAGCAGCAGGAACTTCGCGAGAAAATCTGGGAAGTCCCTCTTTATGCTTTCACGCATCTCCCGGACAGCCTTGTCCATGGCCCGGTACCGGCTTTTGTAAACGAAGAAAGCCATGAACGGCAACAGAAAGAGTGCGACGACAGCGCCGGCCTCACGTGGTGCGCTCCATCCGATCATTACGCCGGTGTCAGTGCTTTCGGGCAGGACTACGGTGCGACCTTCTGTACTCCCGGATATGCCAGACACAAGTCTGTCAACGCTATCCTCAAGGTCGCGCCTGTAATCGTGGTCCGCGCCGGGATCGCCGGTAACAGCGACTATATCGATATTGCCCGTCGCTTCACCTAATGCGATCTCCGCGGACAGATTCACCTCGTCTCCAGGCTTGCCATCGATAAGGTTCACCTCACCATCCTCTCCTATGGCGTCCGGCTTGTCGGATGACCAGCTGATCAGCGCTCCCGTCTTGTCATCTTCGTTCATGAGTTCGAGGTCAGAAGTCACACTTCCCAGGCTATCGTTCTCGCCTAGAATAGCTTCCGGCAGCCTGTTTTTCACGTCCTCCAGAGCAGCCGCAGCCTCATCCGAGTCAGGCTCCTCAGGAAGGACGGTGACGGATACATTCTTGCTCATATGCTCGCCCATATACTCCGCTTCTATGCGGGTATCTATATATTTCGCGTCGCCTCCAACACCCTCCCGTTCCATGGGAGGTAGTGAGTATCCTGCTGTGAGCTGCTGCGCGGTGGCGGCGCCAAAGATGACTGTGGCAAGGGCGATAATGGCGTAGTACGACGCCGTCCTTCTTCTCATTGAGTTCACCAACGCGTACGGCTCCCCACAGGCTCTGGCTCCTCCGTAACGGCGGGTGAGCTCGGCGGACTCCCCTGTCAACCGTTCCGGAAGCAGCCTCATCACAAGGCCGACGATATCTATGTTCTTCATAACATCACACCTCTATATCTGTTATCTTCGTGCTCCAGTAGAACGCAATGCCCATCATCGCGAGACAGAACGTCATAACTAGCGTGCCAGCTATCGTACCGTACAGCGGCGCTATATAATCGGGTGAAGATAGCTGCAAAAAAACCAGAATCATAGGAGGCAATGCAGCAAGTATCTTCGCTTCAAACCGCTTTTGTGACGTCAGGGTCGCTATCTCGTTCCTAACCGTGAGTTTGTCCTGTATCAACTCCGATGCGCGACGCACAGCTTTTATCGTATCGCCTCCTGTGGTCAGGCATGTAAAGTACACATCTACAAAACTCTCTATATCCTCGCTCGCGCTACGCTCCGCAAAGTCGAATAGCACCACTCTCTCCGCCTCCCTTCCGGTCGTCAGCCGGCGCGTGATCAGATTGAGTTCCCTCATGATAGGCGCATGCTCGTCGTACATTATCGCAAGATTCTTCCCGGCTTCGGCCAGGGCCTCCGTCATCTGCCTGCCCGTCATGAACGAGGATGAGAGCGACGCTAAGAGATCCTTGAACTGAACCGACAGATCCAGCCTGCGACGGGCAGCCAGGTACGAACGGTAATACCTCTTACACGGTATGGCTGCGCACATCAATATGGCAGCGGCGATGATGTTGTGATAAAAAAGCATACCGAGAGTGGCCGCGCCAAGGCAAGCGACTACGTAGTATCTGCGCGTATCACGGACTGATAGTTCATATGTACGGTAGTCCACTCCCGTATACTGTTCACGGTCACTCAATATCTTCTTCATCTCCTTCATTTGAGTGACACTCCTTTTACTTCCAGTTTCGTCTTATCAAGGAGACCGTTGCGTGTGCGCACGAGCCCTGATGGCATGTCGTACCGAAAGAGCTGGTTCAGTTCTATCTCCCCATTCTTCATCCCTGCGATCTCGGATATATCGAGCACGGTCCGCGCTCCTCCGGGCAGCCTGCCGAGATGGACCATAATGTCGATGCCCTCCGTAATCTGGCGTCTGATGGCCGCTATGGGGAAATCTGCCGCCTGCAGGAACATGGCTTCAAGCCTGTACAGCATCCCGCGCGGTGAGTTACCGTGCCCTGTGCTGAGGCTACCCGAATGCCCCGTGTTCATGGCCTGAACCATATCGAGCACCTCCTCACCACGTACCTCGCCGACGATGATCCTGTTTGGCCGCATGCGCAGGCTCGCTCTGATAAGCTGCCTCATATTTACTTCTCCCTTCCCCTGGGCGTTCGCGCCGCGGCATTCCATCCGCACTAGGTTGCCTAAACCCCTTATCTGTAGCTCCGCCGAATCTTCGATGGTTATGATACGCTCATCATTTGGAATAAAACCGGCAAGCGCGTTGAGAAAGGTGGTTTTACCAGAGCTCGTACCGCCACTGATGAAGATGTTGTAGGCGCACTCTACGAGCACTGCAAGATAATCTGCCGCTTCCCGCGTAATTGAGCCAAAATCGAGCAGCTCCTCCATCCTTATGGCCGTCTCGGGGAAACGCCTGATGGTCAGTATCGGGCCGTTCAGCGCCACGTTCTTGTTGATCGCGTTGACGCGGGAACCATCTTCCAAGCGGGCGTCCAGTATCGGAGACAGCTCGTTTATCTCTCTGTGAACACGCGCGGCGATGCGACGTATCAGTTCTTCGAGTTCCCCTACGTTCTCAAACCTCACGTCTGTGCGTTCTATATGGCCTCCCCTCTCTATGAACACGTCGTCCGTACCATTCACCATGATCTCGGAAATACGAGGATCGTCGGTGAGCGACTGCAATACGCCGAGTTCACAACGAGTACGGCAGAATGCCATATCCGCGACTCTGATCCTGTCGTGAACAGTCAGCCCCCTGCATGAACTACCGTGCAAAGCTTCCTTCTCGACATACTTGCGTACATCTTCATCTGACACATTGCCGCCACGCGATCGGATATATTCCCGCGCTCCCGACGTAAGACCTGAAGCGGCTTCATGATAACGCTCACCGGCACATCCATGAATATTCATAGGATTTCCCCCATCCCCGCACCAGGGATGGAATCGCATTCATGCAACATCGAGACATAGCCCTTCGCATCCGGAATCTCCTCCTCTGAACCGAGCACTATGTCGGCCAGATGCTTAACTCCGGTACCGAACGCGGTGGCAAGCGATATAGATACGCGACCCGCATCTTTGTCGAACGCGTATGGATCATCGCATATCACCACATAGCCGGCTCGTTCTCCTCTTGCACACAAGTCGTGTTCATATGTATCTCCGCCCGCTTCGTTTGCGCCGGACACCTTCGGCGCAAACGAATGTTCATAGGCCACACCGTCCACGGGAACACGGTTCACCGCTAAGACCGTACGAAGGCTGTCCAGCCCGAGTTCTTCCGCCGCGGATGTGAGCAAAGTGATCTCGTCTCCTGACAAGAATTTCATACCGCCATGCATGGTGACCAGGACTGTAAATTCCGAAAGCTTGATATACTCCTCGGCGGCAGACCCGAAGCCGCTTCCCCAATCCACGATGACCATGTCCGGGGCGGTGTCATGAGTGACTACTGTCAGAAATCTCTCCAACTCCTCCCCGTTTAACTCACGGAGGCGATTCAAGCTGCACGATGGAAGGAATCTCATCACACCGTAATCGTCACTTGCGATGTACGGGATGACCGAAGCAGGGGCACTACACCCATTCGAACTACCTCTGATAAAAGCGAAGATGAAATCCTGTATATCTCCGCAGGACGTCATACGGCCACCGGTTCCGAGAAACGGTGACTCAAACGCCTCGAAACTCAGGTATAGGACCTTTTTCCCCCTATAAGCGGCAAGCTCGCCCGCCAGACCGAGGGCGAGACTGCTCGTGCCCGCGCCTCCTTCGATACCGGCAAAGGAGATGAGCTCGGACGCGCGTAATATATCTTTATCCGCGACGAACGCGCCGCGGCCGGCCCCACTGACCGACCTCACTTCCGCGCATATCCTCGCGCACCCCGCGTATTTGTCTATAACAACTATTCTATCCATCCCTCTTATTTCAAGAACCTCGCGTGCATATCCGTCTTCCTTCCCCGTGCGATGATGATCATCGCGATCCCCCTCTGGACGCGCTTCTCCGGCGCACTCCGCATCCATGAGCAGTATGCATCCATCACCCGCTCCATTCAGTCCTGCGCGGTTCAGAACGTTGACTACAAAGCCTCGTTGAGTGGCTGCCACCGCCTCCGTGAAAGCTGTAGCGTATTTCGAGTCGTCAGTTACAAGCGCCAATCGCATAATCTTCTTCATGGTGCATATTATATATTAATTTACTTTTTATGTCAATATATGAACTGATATGAAATAAAAGATTTTAAACTCAATAATGGAATAATAGATTTGCACTAGGATATAATAACGATATATAATGTAAGTAATAGCGCAAAAAATAAATCACTGCATTAATCGCGTTTTTTTGATACAATTACTCCATGTAAGGGAAGGGAAAACAAGCTGCACAGCACGCCAATGGAGGGCATCGCCGGATGGACCCCGGGACGAAGAAAAAACAAGGGCAAGGAGAATCATTGAAGGGGCAGCCGCAGGATAGGCTGCGCCTTGGCATCGATGTAGGCTCGACGACCGTAAAGCTCGTCATCCTTGACACCCTGGCCAATCAGGTCTGCTATTCGCGCTATCTCAGGCACAATGCCCGGCAGGCGGAGACGGCCTTGGCTTTGCTCGACGAGGCGTCGGATGAATTTCCGGATGCGCGCCTCCGCATAGCCGTATGCGGATCGGGTGGGCGGCCGGTCGCTCAGGCCATCGGCGCCCACTACATACAGGAGGTGGTGTCCAACGCCGCGGCGGTCAGGTCCCTCTACCCGGAAGCGCGTACAGCAATCGAGCTCGGAGGGCAGGACGCAAAGGTTGTATTCTTCCGCTTTGACGACGACGCCGACAGCCTTGTAGCTTCCGATATGAGGATGAACGGCAGCTGTGCTGGAGGTACGGGCGCTTTCATCGACGAGATCGCGGCGCTGCTAGGCGTGCCCACCGAAGAGTTCGAGGCGCTCGCTAGGGAGGGGAGCAAAATCTACGATATTTCCGGAAGGTGCGGGGTGTTCGCCAAAACGGATATCCAGCCGTTGCTGATCCAGGGGGCAGCGCGCGAGGACATAGCCCTCTCGACCTTCCACGCCATTGCAAAGCAGACGATAGGCGGGCTTGCCCAGGGGCTGGAGCTCACACCGCCCATCGTATTTGAAGGCGGGCCGCTGACCTTCAACCCCACGCTTGTCCGCGTATTTTCGGAGCGGCTGGGCCTCAAAGGAAGCGACGTCATCCGGCCCGAGAGCCCGGAGACCATCGTCGCCAGGGGTACCGCCCTCGCCGTCGATGACCTTTTCCCGGCAGGCCCTTCGGGCGATGATTCCCTATCCCCAGGCCAGGCGGCAGGCATGCTCCGGGCGGCGCTGGCCGAAGGTTTGGGCAAAGGCACGGAAACAGCTGCCAAAGCAAAGCCATTCTTCGCTTCCCCGGCGGACAGGGAAGCGTTTGAGGCGCGCCACAGCAAAGAGCTACTGGGGGCGGCTGGCATATCCGGCGAGGCCGGGACCCCCAAAGGCCCCGGCAGCACGGGCAGCCTCCTGCGCGTCTGGATAGGCATCGATTCGGGAAGCACCACATCAAAGATCGTAATGCTGGACGACGATGAGGATGTCGTGGATACATTCTATTCAAACAACTGCGGCGACCCTCTCAGGATCGTAAGGGACGGACTGCTCGCCCTGCGCGACAAATACAGCAGGCGGGGGATTGCCCTGGACGTGCTCGGGCTCGGCGCTACGGGCTATGGCGAGCTGCTCTTCGCCAAGGCGTTCGGCGCTGACCACCATACTGTGGAAACGGTCGCGCACGCGCAGGGCTGCAAGAAATACATCCCGGACGCCAGCTTCATACTGGACATAGGCGGGCAGGACATGAAAGCGATCTGGGTCCGTGACGGAACGGTGACGGATATCATGCTCAATGAAGCCTGCTCTTCAGGCTGCGGATCCTTCCTTGAGACCTTTGCGGCGACACTGGAGATCCCCGCCCACGAAATCGCCGAAGCCGCTTTCCTCTCGGAGGATCCTGCCGTGCTCGGCAGCCGCTGCACGGTGTTCATGAACAGCACCGTCATCGGCGAACAGCGCAACGGCAAGCAGCCGCGAGACATCATGGCGGGCCTTTGCAGATCGATCATCGAAAATGTGTTCACAAAAGTGGTGCGCATATCGGATGCGTCGGAGCTGGGCGGCAAGATAGTGGCCCAGGGCGGCACATTCCGAAATTTTGCCGTGCTGCGGGCATTTGAGGAATATATCGGGGAGGAAGTCGTCCTGGCGCCCTACCCCGGCGAGATGGGCGCGCTGGGCGCAGCGCTCCTGGCAAAGCATTCGATAGGGAAAAATGGCTACGCGTCAGGCGGCCGTTCGTCATTCATAGGCTTTGACGCGATGAAAGGGTTTGGCTTCCGCAAAGAAGACGGCGTCGCCTGCCCACTATGCGCAAACCACTGCAGCCGCACGGTTACGACGTTCAGCACAGGGGCACAGCTTGTCACGGGCAACAGATGCGAGCGCGGGGCGTCCACCGCCCCTGTGGGCGAGGGCCAACCCCTCCCAGAGGGCGGGGCCGCGCGTGATATGTTCCTGCTGCGCAACGACCTGCTGTTCAGGGAGTACGCCTTCAACCCTGTCTCCCCAAAGAAGGATGCCGTAATAGGCCTGCCGCGCGTCCTTGAGTTCTGGGACAGCATGCCGTTCTGGACCACCTTCTTCCACGCGCTGGGGTTTCAGACGAAACTGTCAAACCCGAGCTCCAGAAGGCTTTATGAGCAGGGGATCCAGTATGTCGCCTCCGATACGGTCTGCTTCCCCGCAAAATTGGTGCACGGGCATATCAAAGACCTTGCGGACCAGGGTGCGGATCGGATATTCATGCCGCTCATCATGCGCATGCCGCCGGAAGACTCTCAGGGCTTGGGACGCTACGTCTGCCCCGTCATCATGGGATACCCGATGGTTGTCCGCAACTTTGAATCCCCAGAGACGAACTTCAGGGTACGCTTCGACACGCCTGTGTTCCACTGGTTCACCGCCGCGGCAAGGAAACGCCAGATCTGCGAATATGCGGCGGCGTCCCTCGGCGTGACCAAAAAAGAAGCCAGGGCGGCTTTTGCGCAAGGCTCAGCCGCGCTGGGGTCTTTCCGCGCGCAGCTGATGGACGAGGGGCGGAAGATACGTGCCAAGGCCCGCGCGGAAGGCGGCTTTGCCGTAGTGCTTGCCGGCAGGCCTTACCACACCGATCCGCTTGTATGCCACAGCATTTCACGCCTGTTCGCCGAGAGGGGGATTTCCGTGCTGGCTGTCGACGCGCTCGAGGGGCTCGGCGGCGTTGACCTTTCAAACACGCTGGTGGACATCACGAACGACTTCCACTCACGTATGCTGCAAGGCGCGTCCATCGCCGCCTCGGCGCCGGAGCTCGAATACGCACAGATCGTGAGTTTTGGGTGCGGGCACGACGCGATACTGTCCGATGAGATCGTACGGATCATGGCGGAGGCCGGCGGCAAATCGCCGCTGGTGCTGAAGGTCGACGAAAGCGACACGGAGGGTTCGCTCGGCATCCGTATCCAGTCATTCATCGAGACCGTCAAAATCAGGAGGGAAAAGGGCCATAGTCCGCAAGCCCGCCGGCTGTCCGACCCGTACTCCGTGAAGTACCGCAAAGAGCACAAACGGCTGCGGACATTGCTCGTCCCGAATATTTCCGGGCCGGTCTCGACGCTGCTTGGCGGGATACTGCGCAACGAGGGATTCCGCGTCAAGACGGTCCCTGTAGGCAGCATAGAGCAGATACAGATCGGCAAGAAATATACCCACAACGACATCTGTTTCCCATGCCAGATGGTAATCGGGGAAATCATCTCCGAATTGCAGAAAGGCGGCTATAAGCCTGACGAAGTTGCCGTAGGTATGGCCAAGCTGGCGGGGGATTGCCGCGTATCGCACTACGCCGCCCTCCTGCGCCGTGCCCTTGACAGATCCGGATTCGCCGAGGTGCCGATCGTGACCACCGACCTCAAAAACTCCAAGAATATACACCCTGGCATTTTCATGATCGGCCCCGCAACGGGCATCCAGTCGCTCTGGGTATTCACCATGCTCGATATCCTTGAGGAACTGCGCCGGAAGATACGGCCCTACGAACTGAACAAAGGCGAGACGAACAGGGTTTTCGACGTGTCGCTGAACGCCATAGCGAAAGCTCTGGGAAGCGGGCTTTCCCGCGCGGTGAAAGCGTTCAGGGAAGCGATAGGCGCGCTTGGCCGCATCCCGTACGACCGTTCGGTACCGAAGCCCCGAGTGCTCGTGACAGGCGAACTATTGGTGAACTACCATCCCGGCTCCAATTTTGACATCGAGAACTATCTGGAGCATAACGGCATGGAGACCATATTCCCTAGAGCCACGAACCTTTTCCGCATGAATTTCCTGGCTATGATCTCCCGGATCAAGGATTTCAAGGCCAGCACGCCGCCTTACCCGTTCGTCCTAGACAAACTGTTCGATTTTGCCCAGTCCTCGATGGAGAAAATCGCGTCGGCGCATCCGCTGTTCAAGCGGGCGCCGAGCCTGAGGGCTATCTACGAGGGCGTCCGCGATATCATCCCGATGACATTGAGCTGCGGCGAAGGTTGGCTCATCGCTGCTGAGATCGACCATTACGCCGCTGAGGGCGTGAACTCCTTTGTCATACTGCAGCCTTTCGGGTGCCTGCCGAACCACGTCTGCGGCCGTGGCGTCACCAAGCGGATCAAGGACAGATACCCGGCAGCCCGGATACTTCCGCTCGACCTCGACCCGGACACAAGTGTCGCCAATGTCGAAAACCGGCTGCAGATGCTGATAATGAACAACAGAGGGTGATTGCGGATCACGAGCCCTTCCTGCTGACGGGGATATCCCTCGGGGGTTTGGGCACGGCGGCGTCCGCTTCCGTTGCGTAGCCGAGCGCGACCGATGAGATGGGCGTATAGCCTTCGGGTATACCTGCCTCGGCGGAAAGGCCAGGATCGTTCCTGAAACCCCTAAGGCAGCTAAAGACGTAGACATTGTCTACCCCTATGTCGGTCGCTGCCAGCAGGAAATTCCCGGAGATCGCCCCCGCGTTCGAGAAGGTCAGCTCCGGCACCGACTGTTCTTTTGAAGAAACCACTATGACGGTCGGGGCGCCGTAATAGATGTCCTGGCCTTCGCGCTCAGTGCCCTTGGTCGCGGCATCGGATATCTTTTTCAGGAGGGCGGCGTCCTGAACGACAGCGAAATGGATGTTGCCGAAGGCGGCCCTGCCCACAGGCGCTTCAACCCCGGCCTTCAATATGGCTTCAAGCGCAGCTTCCGGAATTTGATCCGGCTTAAAACCTCTCGTTGATTTGCGCGATTCAATCGCTTTAAGTGTCTCCATTATCAAGTCCCTCTTTATCATATACGGATTTATCGGATAGCTAGATGATGATATTCTACCACAGATGCGCAGATGCCGCTGCACAAGGCGAGAAGACGGCTCATGCACCCACCGCTTTCGCCCCCAGCGCGCGTAGGCAGGCTATCATGTCGGCGGGCAGCGGGGCAGCGAGCGTGATCTCCTCGCGCGTGCGCGGATGCGCGAATCTCAGGATGGCGGCGTGCAGCGCCTGCCTGCCTATGATCGGCACAGGCTCCCCGACGCCGTCCGGCAAGGCCATGGGCGCGCCCCCTCCGTATAGCGTATCTCCCATTACGGGGCAGCCTATGTGCGACATATGCACGCGTATCTGGTGGGTGCGGCCCGTCGTGATGCTGATGAGCGCGAGCGAGGCGCGGCGGACGCCGTCTCCCGTATGGCGTTCCGCGCCGCCTATGCCATCGCTCGGGCGAGCCAGGCTGTACTCGTAGCTTTCTAAGATGCGGTAAAACGTGCGCGATGGCGCCCCGCCCTCGCGCACCGTCCGGCGCGGTGCGCCCTCCTCCTCAAGGGCTATGGGCGCATCTACGACCCCGGCGCTCTCCGGCGGCACGCCGCATAGCACGGCCAGGTACAGCTTCCGTATCCGGCCCGCTCCGGACTGCCTCGCGAATTCGCTCTGGGCGTGCGAGTTCTTGCCGATGAGCAGCACGCCCGACGTGCCCATGTCGAGCCGGTTGGCAAAGCGTATCTTGTAGCGCTCGCCCCTGCCCTCCATGCGGCGCATGAGCCCGTTCGCTATAGTGCCGTCCACATGGCCCTTCGTCGGATGGACTACGAGGCCCGGCTGCTTGTTCAGCGCGAGGATGTCGTCGTCCTCGCGTATCACGTCTATCGGGATGTCCTGAGGTACGAAGCCGCTCGCCTCGTCAGGGAAGGCGAGGCCGACGACGTCGCCCGGCTTCACCCTGTCCGTGAACCGCGCGGGCCGCCCGCCGATGAACACGCCGCCAAAGGAGGCCTCGCCGCCATAGTCCACGGCGGCGTTCGCTATCCTGCGTATGAGCCTGCGGGACACGCCGAGCCGCCTGCTCGCCACGCCGCGGGCGGTCATGCCCGCGTCGCTGTCTTTCACCGTATATTCGAGGTCGTATTTCATGGCAATCCAGGTATACTGGCCGGTTTACCCGCACACTTGCACAATGCGTGAGTTTTTTTCCTGCAAATCACAGGAGCTTCTGCTTCACGGTCTTCCAAAAATCATAGTCCTTGAACCTAAGCAGAGTCACCACATCTTTGCTCAGGCCAACCCTTATTTCCGTGGCGCCTATGAATTCCGTCCCGTCGCCGTCAGCGGCTACGAGCAGGACCCTCGACTGCGGATAATCGGGGAAGATGGCGAGGGAGAGCTTCTGCGGCAGCAGGACGCCGGACGTGAACGAGCGGTAGGCGGTGGAGTTGATCGGCGCGATGGGGGTAACCTGGAGCAGCTCTATGCGCGGGTCAACGATGCTGCCACCGAGCGAATAATTGTAGGCGGTGCTGCCCGCAGGCGTAGAAATGACGATACCGTCGCCGCAGAACTGCTCGATGAAGCTATCGCCTATGTAGATGTTCAGGTGGGCGAGATGGGAACCCCCGCCACGGACAACTATCTCGTTGAGGGCGCGCATACGTCGCGTAGGGCCGCCCTCCCCTCCGATGATGTCGGCGTACACGGTGCGGTATGTCTGCTTGCGGTACTTCCCGGCGATGTAGCTCTCTATGAACATATCTATGTCCTTCGTGCCCAGCTCCTGGAAGAACCCGAGGTGGCCGGTGTTGACACCCACTATCGGCTGCTTAGGGAAACTGTGTTCGGCGAGCATCCGTAGCAACGCACCGTCGCCGCCTACGCAGATGATGAGCTCCGCCGCAGGGTCAAACCCGTCCGCGACGCAAAGCCCACGCTCACCGAGGCGCTTCCTGAGCCTCGCCTCTATGCGCGCCGACTCTCGCGTACCGTTCTCAGCTATATTGATCGCACGCTTCAAACGAGCTCACCCAGGCTGTCAACGAGGCCCTCAAACACGCGCATCGCGTTCATTATCGGCTCGGGCTTCGACATATCCACACCCGCCACCTTGAGCAACTCGATGGGGTCGTCGCTGTCGCCGAGCTTGAGGAAGTGCAGATAGTCGCGGACGGCGCCGTAGCCCTCTGACGCCATCCTGTCAGTGATGGCGACGGCCGCCGAGAACCCGGTCGCGTATTTGTACACATAGAAGGCCCGGTAAAAATGCGGTATGCGCGCCCACTCCATCGCGATGCGTTCGTCGGTAACAACGCCCGGGCCGAAATATTTGGCGTTCAGCCCCGAGTACAGGCTACATAGATAGTCCGCGGTCAGCACCTCGCCGCGCTCCGCCGCCTCATGGGTAGCCCTCTCGAACTCGGCGAACATGGTCTGCCTGAACAACGTGGTCCTGAACTCCTCTATGTACATGCCTATAAGATATCTTTGGTCGGCCTTGCCCGTGCGCGTCTCAAGCAGGTACTGCATGAGCAGGCCCTCGTTCACAGTGGAGGCCACCTCAGCCGTGAATATGGAATGGCTGCCATACCTGTAAGGCTGCGTCCTGCGCGTGAAATACGAATGCATGGAATGGCCCATCTCATGGACGAGAGTGAACGCGTCCTTCAGGCGACCTGAATAGTTCATTAGGATATAGGGCATACTATCGTAACTCCCGAACGAATAGGCGCCACTGCTTTTGCCCTCATTTTCGAACACATCTATCCATCCCGCACGCACGCCCGCCTCAACCGCGTTCGTATAGACCTGGCCGAGCGGAACTAGCGCGTTAGTCATAAGCTCTACGGCGTCCTCATAGGCGAGGCTGCCCTTGACCGGTTTGAATAGCGGGACATACACATCATACATAGCGAGCTTTCTCAGATCCAGCGCTTTGCGGCGGATATCCATGTACCGGTGCAGGACGGGCAGGCTATCGTTCACGATGTCTATCAGGTTGTCATATACGGAAAGCGGGACGTCGTCGCCCGCAAGAGCAGCCTCGAGCGAGCTATCGTAATGCCGGATACGAGCCGTCAGGACGTCCGTCTTCGTATTGAACCCGTAGGTCGCCGCGAGAGTGTTGCGCTGCCTGTCGTAGGCGTCATACATCGCCTCATATACCGCCCTGCGCACCTTCCTCTCCTTCGATTCGAGCAGGTTGATGTAGTTGCCATGGGTGAGCTCCACAAGGCGACCCTTCTCGTCCTTGACATTCCCGAAACGGATGTCCGCGTTATTTATCATTGAGAATATCTCGTTCGTGGCGCCTAGCGGCTCGCTGAGCAGGGCCAGCAGGCTCTCCTCCTTCTTGCCGAGGACATGCGGCTTCTTGCGAAGCAGCACGTCTATGATGTGCGCGTAGCCGGCAAGCCCCTTCTCTGCGCGCCTGAACCCTTCCAGCTTTGCCTTTGGTATGGCGAGAAACTCCGGTGTGAAAAAAGAGAGGTCCGCCGCCACCTTCGCGAAGAGCGACTGCGCCCTGTCGGCCATCGCCTGATATATCGGGTCGCCGTTATCCTCGTCGCGCCTCATGCGCGCGTAGACGTAGACGCGCTCGGCCGTGAGCCACACGCGATCCATGTCGCGCAGCGCTTTAAGCAAAGTCTTCGCACTCTCCCCGAGCTTCCCCGCATACCTGGCGTAGCGCTCTGAGTAGGTCGCTGCCTTAGCGAAATCGTCCTCCCACTCCTCATGACCAGCATACATGGATTCGATGTTCCACTTGTATTTTCTCGAAATATCTTTTCTTTTTTTCATGGGTTTGACTATCTCCGTCAAAAGTAATAGTATTTTCTCATTGTAATTATAGCATAGAGTACAGGGGAACTTAACCGAATGATACAAGGGAACAGTACGTGGGAAAATAATACAGGAGAGGACGCGAAAGAACGATGGACAACCGGCCGATAGGGTTCTTTGATTCGGGGCTCGGGGGCCTCACATGCATACCGTATCTAATGAAAGCGCTTCCCAACGAGCGAATAGTCTATTTCGGGGATACGGCCCGCACTCCCTATGGCTCTAAGGCCATTGGGACGATAAGAAATTTCGCTTTTGAGATCACGGATTTTCTGGTTTCCGAAAATGTCAAGATGATAGTCATAGCATGCAACACGATCAGCGCCACATGCCTATCCGAGCTTCGTGAGAGGTGTCCTGAGCTACCCATACTCGGCATCATCAGCCCGGCTGCGCGCAAAGCCGCCGTATCATGCGCGAATGGGAGCCGTGTAGGAATCATAGGCACAAAGGTCACCATCATGAGCAGGGCTTACCGTTCCAAAATATTAAAATTCTTAAAATCCGTAGCGGAAGCGGGCCAGCAGATATTCGAGGCGCCTTGTCCTATCCTCGTGCCGCTAATAGAGGAGGGGATAACACGCGGCGATATCATGGATCTGTCCATCAGGCATTATCTCGACGGATTCGTGATGAAGAACCGGCTCGACACACTTGTACTTGGCTGTACGCATTACCCTCTTATAAAGGAAAATATATCGCAGCTCTACCCCGGTCTATCTATCATAGATCCATCCGCAGAGATTATCAGTAGTATTGAGGACAGCCTTTCCAAGCACGAATCGCTCGCGGACGGAGCGGACGGAGCGGACGGAGGCCATGTGTTTTATGCTAGCGACCTCTCTGAAAATTTCGTGAACATGATCGACCGTATATTCGAGGGTTCTGGATTCACCGTAGCGTTTAAGAACTTCGACTTGGAGTGCGCGATTTGAGAACGGAACGCCGCTATGATATAATTTCCGTGTAGTGGAGGAGGAAGGCATTGTTTGAAAGCAATGCCTAAGATTATGGAACACGAAGATATACTGTCACTTTTGGATATAGGTTCGGGAAAGGACATCGTGTATGTCGAACAGTACGCGGAGTTAGTCGAGTGCGAGGAATACATCTCACCGGAAGCCCTGTCGCAGATATTTGAGGAGACTGACAGCGACGCACTAGCCGAACTTACGGACAGCTACTTCGACGAACTTCTCGATAGCGCTCCTGACGATGAGGCTGAGCTGTACACCCTGCTACAGACGATAGGACGCGCGCTGTCAGGGCTGGCGCTTATACCCGATCATGACGAAGCGACCGCGAACTATGCGGATGAGTTTCTCAGATTCCGCACATGGTTCACATTCGAGAGCGAAGTGCGATGTGAGAAAGTTGACTCTGAAGACGGTGAAGGAGAGATCATCGTACCTCTCATGCATGCACTCGCGATGTACCGTTCGCAGCAC
>JAISLZ010000114.1 GCA_031277015.1 Eubacteriales Family XIII. Incertae Sedis bacterium
AATAGCAGGAGGGGATTCACGCTCGTTGAGGTCATCGTGGTCCTCGTCATCCTAGCCATCCTCGCGGCGATAGCGATCCCCGCGCTCACAGGGTACATCGACAAGGCGAACGAGAAGGCCGTCATCAGCCAGACCAGGACAGCTGTGGTCGCCGCTCAGACGATAGTGTCGGATGCGCACGGGAACGGAATCAGAGTTACGACCGGTGGTGTCTACAAATATGTTACTGAAGGTTCAATACGAAAACTTACAGCTGATAGCTCTATTTCCAAAGTGGATAAAATAGTGATCTCAGGTTCATCCATTTACCAGCTCAGGGTCATCGCTACCAGCAACAAGATAGGTTATTTCTTAAAGGGAGCATACGACACGACCACACCTTCCACATTTGATATAACTAAGCCGTAAAACAATCGGTTAAGGATTTACCAAGCGCGGAGCCGCCCCTTTTGAGGCGGCTCTTTGTATGATTGAAAACAATATTGTCGTGCATATAGCAAACCTTGAAACACATCAAGGCCAGCTCATGTGTTATAATTGCTCTATGCTTACTGTGGTATACACCATTATCTACGTACTCATCTTTGCCATCGGAGCGACGATCGGCAGTTTTGTCAATGTGCTCGTTTACAGGCTGCCGAGAGATCTCGACTTTGTTCGCGGTTTTTCGTTTTGCCCTGCCTGCAAGCATAGGCTTATGCCGCTGGACATCGTGCCAATCATCAGCTGGCTCCTGCTGAGGGGGAGATGCCGCTACTGCGAAGCCCGAATATCGCCGCGCTATCTCGTCGTTGAGGCGGCGTGCGGAGCGGCGGGGCTGCTGCTCTATGTATTCATTCCGTCCCCCACTCAGGCGGTACTGTTCTTTGCTATATTCTGCGTACTGCTCGCGATCTCGCTCATTGACGCAGACACGCAGACGATATTCGACGGGATGAACATCGCGCTCGGCGTACTCGCCGTAGCTTCGATATGGCTGGGGCCGGAGGTGACTATGTCAAGCCGCCTCATCGGACTGGCCGCCGTCAGTGTGCCGCTGTTCGTCATCTCCATTTTTATCAGCGGCGCATTCGGGCTCGGTGACGTATTCCTCATGGTCGCGGCGGGGTTCCTGCTAGGATGGCAAGGCGTGCTCACGGCCTTCTTCATCGGACTGATCCTCGGAGGTATCTACGGCGTCTATGTACTCGCCCGAAGGAAGAAGGGCCGCAAGGATCATTTCGCGTTCGGGCCATGCCTCGCGATAGGTATATTTGTGTCGCTTCTCGCCGGTGAGCGTATCATAGACTGGTATTTGTCTTTCTTCCGATAGTCATCTTAATTTTTTATTTGCAATTTATCATATAATCATGTAAACTTTTTATAGTTAGTAGGGTTTTAGGGTATAGGGGTTGACCGATGCCAGTATACAAGTACAGCGCCGTTAACATGAACGGCACTAAGACAAGCGGACGTATTGATGCAGCTAGTGAGGCTCAGCTCGGTGGTATTTTGAACCGAGAGGGTCTTTTTCTGACGAGTGCTTCGCTGGTCGAACAGAGGATGAGCGCTCCCAAGCTGAAGCTTCAGGAGGTGGCGGATTTCTGCCGTCAGCTTGCTGCCATGCTTGCGTCGGGCATCACGCTGATACGCGCGATGATGATCATTGAGCAACGTGATACCAAGCCTCACATCAGGAAGATATACCAGACCGTCATAGCTGAGTTGCAGCGTGGGTCCACTCTTTCGGAGGCTTTGACGAAACAGGGCAAGGCTTTCCCTGAATTGCTCATTAACATGATGAGGGCCGGTGAGAGTTCCGGGCGTATGGATATAACGGCGCAGAAGATGGCCGATACGTTCGACAAGCAGCACCGCCTGAACCAGAAGCTCAAGAGCGCGACGGTCTATCCCATCATTCTCGTCATTATGATCATCGGCGTTATACTCATTATCTTCACGTTTGTTTTGCCTTCCTTCTTCTCGATGTTTGAAAGCATGGACGAACTGCCGATGGTGACGCGTGTCGTCATAGGCATCAGTGCATTCCTGACCAACTATTTCTGGCTTCTCGGCATCGTCGTCGCAGCGGTCGCGGCCGCGTTATGGTATACTTTCCGTCAGCCCGTACCCAAGAGGCATCTCGACAGGCTCAAGCTAAAGTTGCCAAAGATCGGGATTCTTCTCAGTACCATATACACGGGCAGGTTCGCCCGCACACTGTCATCGCTCTACGTGAGCGGCATCCCGATGATACAGGCGCTGACGATCTCGCGCAATACGATCGGTAACAAATACATAGAGTGGCAATTCGACGGCGTGATAGACGCGCTCGGCAACGGTCGTACTCTGTCACAGTCACTCAGCGGGGTGGACGGGTTCGAGACAAAGCTCAATTCGACCATACTCATAGGAGAGGAGAGCGGGCGTCTCGAGCAGATGCTGGAGTCCACCGCTGATCAGTACGACTATGACTCTGAAATGGCTACGACGAGGCTGATCACGATGCTTGAGCCGTTGCTCATCTGTGTCATGGCGGGTGTCGTTGCTTTCGTTATGATCTCCGTCATGTTGCCGATATACCAGCTGTATCAAAACATTGGGGCCGGAGCGTAAGCGCAAGGCGTGAAAGGGAACACTGAATATGAGTAATTCGATATACTGCTCACCTACTCACCTGAAGTTCGTCGTGGGCGATGCTGACGCGAGGTCCGTGAAAATACGCAAGTACGGCGAACTGTTATTACCGGCAGGCGGGATGATCAACGGCATCATCACTGATGAAGGGATCATGACCCGCTTTTTTGCACAGGTAAACAATGAGTATGCGCTCGGCAAGGAACCGACGTTGCTCGTGATAAACAACAACAATATCCAGGCGAAGCGCCTCGAGGTGCCTCCGGTTTCCGAAGATATGGCGCTCGAATTTATTCACCGCGAATACAGTCAATACAGCGAAGACGAAAACGATAACAACATATATGACTATACCGTGCTCGGAGGCAAGGGACCGTCTGGAGGTACACAGATACTGGCGGTAGCTGTAGCGCGTGACCTGCTCGATTCGTATCTCAGGTCCCTCACGAGCGCGGGCTTTGATCTCAAGAAGATCGACATTGGCCTTAACTGCCAGATCAAGCTCGCAAAATTCATGCCGCAATTGCAGCATGGCTCGATCATACTTGTGCTAGTGGACGAACGCTCTCTATCCTTGACGCTTTTTGAAAACGGCAATTATGTCGTTTCCAACCGCCACAGGCTCACGCATACACCGGACGCTCCCGAGATCACAGACGAGATCGGTGGCAATATTTCTTCCATGATACAGTTCAACAAGACGCAGAAGGATAGCGCTGCGATAACGGCCGCTTATATCGCGGGCGTGACTACGGCGCATATCGATGCACTGCGCTTCTCTCTGACTTACCTCGGCATAGATATCCAACCTCTCGACATGTCAGAACAGATCAAGCTACATGACGGCGCAGGTTCGGAAGGCGGAGTGAATTTTGATTCAGGCAACTACTTGCTGAATCTTGGTAATCTTGTGAAAAAGTGAGAAATGTGATGGCAGGTGTGAAAAAAAACAAAGAACTGAATCTACTGATCGCGCTCGAACGTGGGCAACGTTGGAAGAAAGGAGGTAGGGGCGCCGCCACTTTCATAATATTTGTTGCTGTAGTGGCGGTTGCGGTCGTGTGTTTTTACATGTATATGTCCAATGAGACCAGTGAGCTCACGGAAAGGCGCGACATTGCCCTTGCCTACGTCAACAATCCTGAGGTGCAGGCCCAATACGATGAGTCGCTCGCGCGGCAGCAGGAGGCCAAAACGGCTCAGGCCCGGACCGAAGCAATCATATCCGCCGCAGACGCGGTGGACTCCTACCCCGATATGTCCGGATCGGATATGCAGAATATATTCCGTATAGCGGGAGGTAAGGTCAACATGTCGGGGATCACTTACGACCGCACGACAGGGGTATTCAGTTTTGGCGCCAGATGCCAGAGCGCTACGCATGTGCCAATTTTCATCGCGGCGCTACGCGCGAGCGGCGTCTTCAGCGATGTGAACTATGACGGATATGCGGTAGGCACGTACACCGCGCCCGGTGAATCGCATACGACACCGGATGGTGCGGTGATAGAGACACAGGTCACTTTGACGGAGTACTCTTTCAGCGTTACCTGCATAGTAGCTGTAGGCGGTGAGTAGCGGGACGGCAAGGGCTGCGAAGTAGCCTGAATATGATCATTGAACCGTATTAAATGAAGTGGAGCGGGTGATAGAATGGCAAATGAAACAATAAATGGTACAGGGTTGGCGGTGAAGCAGAAAAGCCCAACATTGGAGCTCTTTGCAAAGATTCCGGATCGGGTACGAATATTGATCCTGATCCTCGCCATCATAGGCGCCGCGTGCGCATACTACTTTCTGCTGTTAAGTCCCGGATTGGACAAGCTGGAGGCTCTCGAGTCCGAGGCTGTCAGCGCGGAGGAGCAGCAGACGGAATACAACGCGGTGATCGAGCGTGGTATCGGCGCGGAGGAACAGATCGCCCAGGCTATCGCGGCGTATGACGAGACCAAAAATAGATTTTTCACACCTATGGTGACCGAGACTTTGGATTCGACGGTAACTGGGCACCTCGTAAAATCCGGGTTTGATCCACAGAATCTGTCTGTGTCAAAGATCACGCCAGAGGAAGTGACTCCTTTCACTCCTCCGCCTCTCAGTGGCACACCGGAAGCGGAAGCTCCCGCTGAAGGCGCGGTGTCCGCAGGCAAGTCCGAGGTACATACGGCCTCCTCCACTGACCGAGATGATCCGGTCGCGCTTCCCTGGGACGGGGGTTTTGTCATGACGGTCTACGCTGCCGATGAACCCGAAGGCGCCGAGGGTATTGAAGGCGTGATGCCTTTTGATGAGAGTGGTAGCGGAGAGTTGGGAGAGGAAGCGGTGCCTGACTCCGGTGCACAGAGTGCCGGTTCCGTCTATTCGTACACGGTCAACGTCACTGCGAACGGGGGATGGAACAACCTTTACAAGTTCGCCGACCGGATCAACAAGTTGGACGGTGTGGAGATAATACAATACTCATTCTCCAACGATGTAGATGGTGAGGTGAGCGCTACGAAGAAGGGCGCCTTCACCATGACGATCAAATTGTACGTCTTCGTTGAGACGGAGGTCACGGCGGAAGAAGCGCCCCCAGCAGACGAAATACCTGCTGACGCCGGCGAAATACCCGGTGAAATGCCCATAGAATAGAAAGATATACGAGGAGAGGACAATGGCGGATAACAGGCAGGTGCGCATAGGTGATTTGCTCAAGGAGTACGGCTATCTGGATGATGAGCAACTCCAACGAGCTCTAGAATACCAAAAGGCCAACAATATACGCCTCGGCAGCGCGGTGATACAGCTCGGTTTTGTCACCGAGGCTGAGGTCATCGAGGCGCTATCGCACAAACTCGGCATCCCGGTCATCAATCTCGAAACAGCCCGCATAGATACGGGTATCGTAGCTCTGATACCGCGCTCTCTCGCGGAGAAGAACATAGCTATCGCGGTCAATGAACAGGATGGACACCTGCTACTGGCTATCAACGACCCTCTGAACTTCTACGGTGTCGAGGAATTGCAACAGGTAGCGGGTATGCCCGTGGAGCTCATGATAAGCGACCGCGCGGGCATCGAAAATGCCATCAAGCATTATTACTCGGAGGTTGAGGCTCGCGATGCTGTCAGCAAAGCGGATTCGGATTATGCTAATCTTTTCCCTGAAATAGAAGAAATCAATACAGTCGAGGTCGGCGATGATTCCACTCCTGTGGTCAACCTGTTGAACAGCCTCATGCTCAGAGCGTACAACAATGGAGCCAGTGACCTGCATCTGGAGCCCTTCGACACTACGTGCAAGGTACGTATGCGCGTCGACGGCGCCCTCGTGGATTACGCCGATATACCCAAGAATATTCACCCTGCGCTCATCGTACGTCTGAAGATCATGAGCAACCTCGACATCGCGGAGAAAAGACTCCCCCAGGATGGACACTATCGCGCTAATATCAGCGGAGCGGATCTCAATGTGCGCCTTTCAGTCATTCCGACGGTGTATGGAGAAAAAGCCGTGCTACGTTTTCTTTCCACCAATACCCTGATAGACCACGCGACGCATTTTGGCATGGCTGACAGTGATTATCAGAAATTCCTCGAAATACTAGCTCACCCAAACGGAATCATCTACATCACAGGTCCTACCGGTAGCGGCAAGACTACGACGATGTACATGGCCATAGACAAATACAAGACCAAGCAGGTCAATATCTCGTCGATCGAAGATCCCGTGGAACGCAACCTCGACGGGATCAACCAGGTTCAGGTGAATAATATGGCGGGATTGACGTTTGAAACGGGATTGCGCTCACTGCTCCGTCAGGACCCGGACATCATCATGGTCGGTGAAACGCGCGACTCGGAGACAGCGTCCATATCGGTCAGCGCCGCCATCACGGGCCATCTCGTGCTGTCCACATTGCATACGAACGACGCGATATCGTCCATCGTCCGCCTTGAGGACATGGGCGTACCGCCCTACCTCGTAGGCAATTCGCTGGTTGGGCTCGTCGCACAAAGATTGGTAAGGAAAATATGCCCGCATTGCATGGAGGAATATGAGGCGAGCGATCTCGAATTGCTCACGTTGCATGAGACCCGCGACAGGGTAAGCATATTGCGTCGCGGTACGGGTTGCCACGTCTGCAACCAAACGGGATATCGGGGCAGGACGGCGGTACACGAGATCGTCCTCGTCGACAAACGGATGCAGCGCATGATAGCGGAGAACGCCACCATAGCGTCTCTGTACGAATACGCCCGCAAGGAGATGGGCATGTCGACGTTGCGCGAGCGAGCGCACGATCTCGTCGTAAGCGGCATCACGTCGATGGAAGAATATTTGAAAATAGGGGAAACTGTGGATTGATGCTTTCTATGCCGCGAGATTGCAGTTTAGAAATATCATAGGGATTATGGTTATGAGATTAGGGGTAACGATATGCTGGACATTACAACACTCGTAGATTACGCGCGTCAGAACGACTGTAGCGACCTGCATATCACGTCGCATCAACCGCCGACCTTCCGTAAGCTGGGCGAGCTTTTCATCGGACCGTTCGAGGGTACGCGTGAAGATTATCGTGCGCTCATACTGTCGCTGCTGAACGAATTTCAGACGGAGGAACTACAGCTCGGCAAAGACCTCGATTTCAGCTTTGAGGATGCAAGTGGACATCGTTACAGGGTGAACGTGTTTCACCAGCAGAATGAGCTCGCCTCAGCCATCCGTGTCCTCAGGAATGATATTCCTACGCTCGAGGACCTACAACTCCCCGCCGCGATTACGAAGTTGGCGGAACAGCCGCGCGGCATCGTGCTCGTCACGGGACCTACCGGTTCAGGCAAGTCCACGACTCTCGCGGCCATGATCGATTTCATCAACATACACCGTAAGGCTCACATCATCACGATAGAAGATCCTATCGAATATGTTCACACGCACAAGAATTGCCTCGTGCACCAGCGTGAATTGCATCGTGACGTATCTTCATTCTCGGACGCGCTACGATCTGCGATGCGTGAGGACCCGGACGTGATACTCGTCGGAGAAATGCGTGACTACGAAACGATCTCTGCGGCCGTAACGGCGGCGGAAACGGGGCATCTGGTTCTTTCGACATTGCACACGACCGGTGCAGCGCAAACTCTCGACCGTATCGTCGACGTTTACCCATCGCATAGTCAAGGGATGATAAGATCGCAGCTCTCCGGCGTACTGCGCGGCGTCATAACGCAGACGCTGATACCGAGAGCCGACAGGAGCGGACGTATCGCCGCAACGGAGATACTCATCGGTACCGACGCGGTATTGAACCTGATAAGAGAGGGTAAGTACCATCAGATCGGCTCGACCATGCAGTCAAGCGCGGCAGTCGGTATGCACACTCTCGCGGGTGATCTTGCGGATATGGTCAAGAAAGGGCTAATATCTGAAGCTGACGCTCAAGAACGCGTAAACAACAAGATGGAATTGGCACAGTATCTGGGATTCTGATTTACGCATTACCTATCAATTGGCATTGTCAAGGTAGTCCTTAATGGCTTGTTTTGTTTCCTCGTACAGTTGCCTGAACATACGGACGTCACTATCCTGAGGCTTACCGCCTCCACGCAATTGGTCCATCAAGATGACGCTCTCGTCGAAGAATGCGGTGAGAGACAGATTTCCGGCCGCTCCCTTGGCGGCGTGAACGATCTTCCCGGCCTCTTCAAAGTCGTTAGCGGATATGGCGGCGTCAAAGCCCTCTACATCTACGCTAGCTTCAAACTTGCCGAGTAATCTTCTATAAAGGGACTCATTTCCACCTACGCGTGCCGTTCCACCTGCCGCGTCGATATATTTTGTGTTCACTTCACCCATAAACAATACCTCCTGCTAAGCTATGACTGAAAAAACTCCTTCCTGTCCCGGCGTTCCACGGGATTGACCTAAGTCAGGAAACAGCTCTTTGCGATAATCTCCGTCTGGTGGAGATGGCGGGAGTCGAACCCGCGTCCGAAAACGTGTCCATCAAGAATTTCTCCGAGCGCAGCCGGCGCTAATTTATTCACTCGGACCGATCTTCACCGGCGCGTACCGGCCCTTGCTATCCCGTTGTTCCCCTCAGGCTACGGGAGTCACCCAAGAGTTTTCCCACATTCTTGCGCCGGGCCCTGTACCTGTGGGTGGATTCAGGCCGACGTCGCGGGCTGCTTAAGCAGCGAGTGCGAGATTTGTTTTAGTTTTTCCGTTTATCTTTAACGCGCCGCTTTTTACGTAGACTCGGCAACTACGGCTCGCTATTCCTGTTTCGGCGTTCCCGTCGAAACCTTTACATCCCCGTCCTGCAACTGGGGCGCATCGCGCCTCACATCCAGTCACAAAAATATTATACCACCGCCGTCAGGCGCTGACAATGTTCCATTAGGGTAATCCCGTCTTTTATCAAAGGGAACCTAAATAGAAAATCACACAGCACGTCAGTCGGAGAGTGTCGTAGCGAGTTCTTTAAGCTGCGGGGATATTTTTTTCATGACTTCGATAAGCTGCGGATTGAACTGTCCGCATTCGCCGTTCATGATCATGTTTATAGCCTGCTCATGAGTAAAAGCATCTTTGTAAACTCTCTTGCTCGTGAGGGCGTCATATACGTCCGTCAACGCGGCGGCCTGAGCCCATATCGGTATCTCGTCGCCTTTCAACCCGTCGGGATAGCCCTTTCCGTCATATCTCTCGTGATGATAGCGGCAGATGTCATGGCAGTAGGTGTAGTATTCCTCGTCCTGCAGCATATCCAGTCTATCTATGATCTCACTCCCGCGTGTCGTATGCGTTTTCATAACATCATATTCTTCAGGTGTGAGCCTGCCCGGTTTGAGAAGCACAGCGTCGGGGATAGCGATCTTGCCCACGTCGTGCAGCGCAGATGCCGATGAAATGAGCTCCAGTTGCTCATCGGTAATGGAATATTGATCCCTGAGGTTTTGCAGGATTAACTTGATGAGCATGCGCGTGCGCTGTATATGCTTGCCCGACTCCAGATCGCGGAACTCGACGGTGGCCGAAAGCGTGTCGATGAGCGACGAGTTCATCTGCTTTATGCGACCTTCCTGCTTGATGAGCTCGTTCTTCTGCTCCACAAGCTTCTCCTCGAGATGATTTTTGTAGACGTACAGATCTATGACGTTCGTCACACGCTGGTTGACGATCGAAGAATTGAACGGTTTGTGAATGACGTCGGAGACACCGAGGCTGTAGCTCTCGAGCGCCATCTCATCGTCATCCTCACTCGTGACGAGGATGACGGGGATACTGCCTATCTTACCGCTGGCATTCATGGCCTTGAGGACGCCAAATCCGTCCATGACAGGCATGACCATATCGAGCAACACTATGGCTAGATCCGAGTCATCCTCGTCTATGATCTCGAGCGCCTCTTTGCCATTCGAGGCTTCGATGACCTCGTATCTACCGGAAAAAAGCTCGGAAATAATCAAACGATTGATGTCGATATCATCAACTACCAACAACCTTAACTTCTTTGACACTGTGACCTCCGTGCCACGGCCCGGCAGAATCCTCGCCGGACAAGTTTTGTAACGTACGTTTATATAGAACAACGACTTAGTCTATTCAACCGCGCCTGCCCCATTCGTTCCTTACCCTCTGCATACGTCTTTCCGCATCATTGGCTGCAATAGCTTCCCTTTTGTCGTAGAGCTTTTTGCCCCTCGCCACAGCAATCTCGACCTTGGCGATACCCCTGTTATTCAGGTAGGCCCGTAGAGGCACTACCGTGAGGCCTTGCTGTCCCGTCTGAACGGCCAGCTTTGCGATCTCTTTTTTGTGCAACAGCAGTCTACGCACGCGCATAGGATCCACATTGTGTATGTTACCCAGCTCATACGGGCTGATATGCATGCCTATGAGAAACGCCTCTCCATCCTGTACTTTGACATAACTTTCAGCCAAGCTGGCACGCCCCGACCTCAGCGATTTTATCTCCGTTCCGGTCAACTCAACACCCGCCTCGATCTTTTCCTCTATATAATAATCGTGCCGCGCCGACCGATTCGCGGTCAACACTTTCAGGCCTTCCTTTTTACTCCTACCCATTTTTCGCACAAATATTCATCAAACCGGCCCAAAACCCGAAAAAGGGAATACACGGAATACCGCTTTGCCTATGAGCTTGCTCTCGGGGATGAACCCGACGGAAGGATCTCTGCTGTCTTTGCTCTTCTGCCTGTTGTCCCCGAGAAGAAAGAGGCCGTCTTTCGGAACGGTTATCTCCGGCATTTGACCGTCCGTATATCCGTCCTTCGTGTACGGTTCATCGAGGGCTTGGTCATTGACATATACGGCGCCATCATGTATCTCGACTGTATCGCCTTCCACGGCTATCACGCGTTTGATGAGGTTCTTTATCGTGCCATCGTCGTTCTCTAGGTCCGAACGAAAGACGACGATGTCTCCCCGCTCGGGCTCACCGCCGAGATTGTAAGCCTGCTTGCTCAAAAAGATATAGTCGTTGGGGAAAAGCGTATCCTCCATCGAATGCTCCTTTACAATGGTCGGCTTGATGAACTGCATGATGATGATCGCTATCGCGACCGCTATCGCTATATCTCTGATCCATACCCATAGGTTCTTGCTCATTTGTCCTCTGCCAATTCCTTCTTGCACTTCCCTATATTCATCAGCTCACCTTGCCAAATCTGTCAAGCGGCCATACACGAAACACCGCCTTACCCCTAGCTCCGTCAAGCCGAGCGTCAACTCTATCATCCCGGCTGTCCATCGCGTCGGTCGTATCATCGTTCAGAACGAACACATCTCCGGTACCAACCTCGCGTGAATACGCGGACGATTCCTGTGGCCCATGAGAGGACGCATTGGATGGAACCGCTAGCTCCGGCAGGTTCAGCCTATCGCCGTTCCTGAATATAGAGCCTTCTCCTATCCTTATTTCATCTCCCGGCAAGCCGATGACACGCGCAAACCTGTACGATATCTTCGCTGACTCGCCAGACCCCCACTCACCTTCCGGCTCAAAACTCCTCTTAAAGCAAAGCACATCACCGTATTTTGGCGGTCGGGCGTCGTAATAACTGCTTTTCAATATGATCACCACATCCCCATCATTTAACGCAGGCGACATATTATCGCCGTGTACCCTCACGGGCGCGACGAGGATAAACATGATGATGGCCGCCACAACGGCGAGCATATATGGTCTCTTGCCGCCTGACAAGACCAGACTGCGGGCATTTCGCCCTGCGTACTCATCCGCCATAACAATATTAGTATATCACACCGTGGCTCCTCGCGTCCCCATTATCGTAATCTCGACGGATAAATAATATTTGTATGATAGTATCAGTGGAGTAAAAATAATGCTGTCAGATTCCCTGTCTCAATGCGTCCAAGAGGTTCGAGAGACGCCCTGGGAGAGCGCTCTCTATCACCGAGCCTGTCAGATATTCAAGTGAACCGCGCCCTTCTGTGATCTCAATTCTGCCCGCATGAAGGAATTGCGACCTTAGACCGTAACGCCGGGCAAGGAAGCGCCCGAAAGCCATATCCCCGTACTTGGGATCACCGGCGATGGAATGTCCTACGGCAGCGAGATGGGCTCTGATCTGATGTGTCCTGCCTGTGACAAGCCTCACTTCGACTATAGTGTAGGTGTGCGCTCCGCTCTGTATTGTCTCGGTGGGGCAGACTATGGTCATCGCGCGCTTTGCGGATTTCGTGGACGGGACGGACGAGGTATACGCCGAGGCGTGGACATTCACCGTTACATCGGTACTCGTCACTTCAACGCGATTGTGAGCTTCGTCTTTCCGTATGCTTCCGTCAATCACCCAGGCACCATCCATCTCCCCGAGTACCAGCGCCGTATAATACTTCCTTACGGCATCTTCTGCGGCTATCATGCGGCTGAAATCGCGCACGGCCTTTGAGTTCTTGCCGAAAACGACAAGGCCCGTCGTGTTGCGGTCGAGGCGGTTGACGGGGGACGGAGTGAACATGCGCTCGGCTCGAGGGTTGTACTCACCCTTCTCCAGCAGGTAGCCGATGACCTGATTCACGAGCGTATCCTTCTTTTCTTTAGCATCGCCATGCGTCAGCAGGCCATAAGGCTTGGAGACGACGAGGATATTGCCGTCCTCATAACACACCTTGAACTGTACCCTCGAATGACGAAAAGCGCCTCCCGCACGCACCTGTCCACTCCGCGAAAGCTCATCGACGCGCGCGCTGTCAATGTACAACGCGATCTCGTCACCTTCTTCAACGATGTAGTCTATACCCTTCCGCGCCCCGTTTACCTTAACGTCCTTACGGACGAGACGGTAGACGAGGCTCAAAGGGGCCGCGCGCAGATATTTCTTCAGGAACCGGTCGAGCCTCTGCCCAGCCTCGTTGGCGGTAATGGTGATGATCTCCATGCGTACATTGTATCACGGGACGGAAGCCTGTGAGCGGGGTGCATGGAGGATATACCCCCTGCTTTTGAGTGTATTTTATCCCATACTACAAATCAGCCATAGTATTAAATTTACTTTACAGGCCAATTCAGCGGCAGACTATCCTAGGTACGTGATGCAGATAAAGCCGCCACTGGAGTTGCCGGTCATTGAATCTCTGTTCCACGTTGACGGATCAGTGGAATCAAATACGGTGGAGCTGAGTTTGATGCTGAGCGGGTTGGGCATAGAGTGCTCTCCGTCGATTAGGCTGGTATCTGTGAGCTCGTACTCCGGGCCGAGCGCATAGTCGCCGCTATCACCCTGGGTACCTGTTTTGTTGGTTTTCCAATAGTCTAAGGCCGTCTGCGTATACACCCAGCCCGAGCCGCCGCCGGCAGGATTGGCGTGACAGCCGCCGTACCAGCCACCACCACCGCCGGCAAAATCGCCACCGGTATTATATGAGCCGCCAGAACCAAAAGAAGGAAGGATGTACCCTGCAATTGTGTTTGATCGAGTCCCAACGGCAATCTGAGTGCCGCCAGTGCCGGTGATGTTACTGCTGTTGTTGGTATAGCCGGCAATCCCATTTAGACCACCTCCGGCACCACCTTTATACGTATAGCTCTCATGCGTGATAGTGCCGCCACCGCCTCCGGCGACTATGACACGGTGGTAGAGGGTTTCTCCATCAATGCGGATATCAGAGGCACCGCCGCCACCGGTGCGGCGGGCCTGGGCTCCATTACCACCGCCGTTGAAACCGCCACTCTTTCTGCTATCATCCGCTTTTCCCATACCACCCGCATAGAGATAAAGGGTTGTATCTGTGTCCAATGTTATCGTGCCCGCCGCATAACCGCCCAAACCGTTATATGCCAGATCGCTGTCGAGCGCTCCGCCCGCCGCACCCCAGACCTCCAGTCTGTAGTTGCCAGGAAAGGATATGGTGTACGCCACAGAATCTTCAGGGGCCTGTATGGCATTGAAGCCCTTTTGCTGAAACTCTAAACGACTGTTCTCGTCATCGAAATACCCCACAAGCATAGGCTTAGGCAACGGTGACGGTGCACCCTTCAGCACGGTATAGCCCCGTTTGCCGGATATGTCGATCCGGCCTTTCTCCCCGGCGATGGTGTCGCCCTCGCCGGCGGTTTCCGAATATGTGTCCGCAGTCGAAGGTATCTCAAAACCGCCGATTGAGATAGCGGCGTCCGTCGTGTACGAGGGAGCGTCGCCCGCGGCTATCCTCTCCTCTGCCTTCTCGGAGGCGAGGCGAGTGTTCGTCTCGCGCATCTCGGAGCCGAGTATCGTGGCGAAGGCCGACGCGCACATGATGGCGACGACGGCGATGATGGCCATGGCGACGAGGAGCTCGATGAGGGTCATGCCGGGACGGTGGATGGACCGCCCACGAGGGAAAATAAAGACGCGTGCCGTATGAGGCGCGCGCCCGATGGGTACGTCATTTATGTAATTGCCGGCTAGTAAATTACCATATAATGGAAACGGGGGGGGGGCAAAAATTATGCTGTTATTTTTCGATACAATCCTGTCCATCTCGTCCCTCCCTTGGCTCTGTTCGGTTCACCGTGTTCCCGTCCGATACGTGTATTTTGACTGCACGTACAAGCTGCACACACAGGCTACATAATAATATACATCAATTCACCGTATATTGAAATACAATCCACGCAAAAATCCGCTGTGTCATTCCATTATAGCGCATATGACACATACGAACCCACCTATGCGAAAATCGTTAAAACTGCACAAGAAAAATTTCACTGTGAGCAATTCATTCCCGACTACAAATTGACGATTTCAGGGCTGGCGGGTGTAATGGGTGTGTCCCGGCAGTCTAGTCAAGGCGCTTGTCAAGGAGAGGTGGGCCCTGTCGCCTGAGATGGCGGTTCGTTTGTCCAGATGCTTCGGAAATTCTGCTGATCAGCGGATGAACATGCAGAAGGCTCCGGGCCTTTGCCGCGCTCACGGCCCGCAGAGGTACTTCCTCAGCATATCCATGACTTGGTCGAAGTTGAAGGGCTTGCCTATGTGGTCGTTCATTCCGATTTCCAGACATCTGTCGATATCCTCGCGGAATACGTTCGCGGTCATGGCGATGATAGGTACGCTTACCGCTTTGTCCGTGCCAAGCGCGCGTATCTCCGCTGTAGCCCCGTAACCGTCGAGTTCGGGCATCTGAACGTCCATGAGTATCAGATCGAATGAGTCTTGTTCTGCCTTGAACATATCCACAGCCAGCCTGCCGTTCTCCGCCTCCGTGATCTCCGCCCCGGTGGGCTCAAGCAGGGCGATCACTATCTCGCGATTCACGTCCACATCCTCGGCGAGCAGGATGCGTTTTCCCCTGAATGCGCCTTCGTAGGGCGTGTCGGCAGCGACATCCTCCGGCGCCTTGCCTGTATCCGCGCCCACGTCCTCGTCTGCCGCGATCTGCGCCTTGAAGGTGAATGTGAATTTGGAGCCTTCGCCCACACGCGACTCCACGCTGATATCGCCGCCCATCATCTCCACGATGCGCTTTGAGATCGTAAGGCCCAGGCCCGTGCCGCCGAACTTGCGGGAGATGCTGCTATCGGCTTGTGTGAACGCCCGAAACAGGCGTCCTTGCTGTTCTTCCGAAATGCCTATGCCCGAGTCCGATACGGATATCTCTATCTCCGCGGTATCGGCCTCCGTGTGGAGTAGCCGGGATTCAAGGCGTATGTCCCCACCCTCCGGCGTGAATTTGACCGCGTTGGAAAGGAGGTTTGTTATGACCTGGGAGAGCCTCTGTTCATCCGCGCGCAGTGATCTGGGGATGCCATCGCCGGAGGACACCTTGAAGCGGATAGCTTTCTCGTCCACCTTGAACGCTATGACGCCGGCGACCTTCTTTAGCATATCCTCGAAACGGAAACTGATCTCGTCGAGCTCGAATTTGTTTGCCTCAATCTTGGATATGTCCAGCACGTCGTTGATGACGCCCATGAGGTGACGCGAGGATTCCTCTATCTTCGACAGGCAGTAGTCCTTGCGCTTTACATCCGTCGCGTTCTGCGCTATCCCGGTCATACCGATGACCGCGTTGAGAGGCGTCCTGATCTCATGACTCATGCTGGACAGATATTCACTCTTGGTAACGCTGGCGTATTCCGCTCTTTCTTTCAATATCGCGAGTTCTTCGTTGCGTTTGTCGAGTTCCACATACGGGCGTGTCTGCATGTGCGAGAGGAATATGGCGGCGATGACGCCAAAGACGAGGAAGATGAGGCCCGAGGTGATGAATATGCGCATGATGGTAGGTATGGGAGTCTCTGATTCGGGCATGTTGAGGAAAAGGGCCCAACGCTCCGTGTTATATACGATAGGTGTGTAGGCGCAGATATATTTGGCGCCGTCGTCTCTGTAATTGGCGATTTTCACCCCCGTTTCATCCGAGGCCAGGCATGAAAACACCAGCCTTGAGAGGTTGCTGTCCGAGGACGGGTCGAACTTCGTATTGAGGGATGAGTCCGTGCTGTCCGCTATAGTGTAGCCCTGCCCGTCGACGAGGAACACCCGCGCGGCATCGTATACGCGGTAATCTGAATTTGTGATGAGCTGCGAGAAGTAGTCGCTGGGAAGCGCCGACATGAACACTGCGTCGTCCCTGACCTTCGTATAGCAACGGATGACGAACTGCCCGGACGCGGTCTCTTCCAAGCCGCTGATCTTGATGCCTTCATCCGGAGCCTCCCGAAAGAAGTCTTCGGCTTTGTCCGGCGGAGGCTTTGAATATCCGTAGCCTTCTTTCTCCGCAGAATATATGCCACCGTCCGCAAATACGACACCCAGCGAGATGAAGCTCGGACCGGGGCCCACCTCGGCTTCGAGGGTCCGGGCGAGGCCTTCCTTACCTCCTGACTCAAACGCCGCAGCCATCATGTTCCCGACATAATTCGCGTCGCTCCCTATATTGCCTAGAGACGATGATATCATATCGAACGCGAGCTGTTCGACGAGCGTCAGATCCTGCGATACGGTATACGATATTTCCCTCGTGCTGAAATGTATGCCGATAGCCGTAGTTACCGCTGAACTGGCGAGGACTACTCCGATAATTATCACGGCCGCGCGCAGCCTCACCCTTCTGATGCTATGAGGCGTTTTGGAGTGATCGTTCCTGTGTTCCTCCATTACCTGTTTCCCCCCACGCAAACCGATGTGCGTTTTTCCACGAGCACTTGCATTTCCCATATGAAACTTTCATGAAGCGCAACTTTCATATTATGCATTAAAGTATACCACACGCCATATGTACACCCGCGCAAAAGTTGTGTTATTATATAATAAAAATAGTTTTGTTGTTAAATGACTTTATGATATAAACAATAAGCTTGGATGTGAGGTATGGAGATAAAAAAGAAGATGGTCGGTGATGAGCCTGCCCAAAACACGCTACCTGACCCGTTGGGCGACGCGAACTTAAAGAAGAAGGAACTCGGCATAGACGCCATCCTCGCCAGGCTGTTCATAAGCACGTTCAAGATAGAGGAGCGCGCCATCGCCGAGTCCTCCAAGGGAGGCATGTCCATATCGGAGCTCCATGTGCTGCGCGAGATAGGCATGGGTTCGGAGCGCACCATGACGCAGGTCGCCCGCGGCCTGAAGATCAGCGTCAGCGCGCTGACCATCGCGATGAACAAACTCGAAAAGAAACTCTTTGTCCGGAGGGAACGCGACACGAAAGATCACCGAATAGTGAAGGTGAGCCTCACCGACAAGGGCATAGAGGCGTTTGAATATCACGACGCTTTCCATAAGAAGATGGTGAACGATGCGCTCGGCCAGCTCACGCCCGACGAGAGGAAAGTATTGTGGAAGACGCTCATCAAACTCGATGCTTATTTCGCGCGTGAATGGGCCCGGCATGAGGCAAAGCGTCAGGACAACGCGTAAAACGCCTGTTATACAGGCCAAATATACACCCCAAATAAAAAATTTCGTTATACGCAAGATTTTATGTGTAAATCACCGATAAGTGGGTAAATAATCTTTATCAAATTATTGTCGCACAAAGATTTTATGAATCGACGCGGCGGATGCCGATAGGGGATTGTCCGCGATGAAGGCTTGGACAGATCAAAGGGGTGGAAAGAAAACATGACTATCGAATTGAAAAGAACGGTATCGCTTACGGGCAATCAGTGCTGCCGCAATCTGATGCTGAAGCTCGCGTCGGGCGATATAAGCGATGAGAACGGCAGCGGAGTGGCGAACCTGGCTGAGCGCTTCGCGGAGGTCACCTGCGGCAGGCGGGCATGCGCGGTGCATTATGGATCCGGCTTTCACAGATCGGTAGAGGGGACGGACAGGGGACAATATCCCGTCATCGGAGACGGCGCCTTCTGTGGGGCGCTTGCGGCCGCTGTGGCCGTTCTTTATTCTGTCAAGAAGCACGAGGAGGCCGTGGACTGCCAGGACGAGCTTATGGACTGGTTCCATGCGCGTTTCGGAGGTTACGACTGCGAGGTGATCGCGGCTGATCCGGACGTCCCGCGGGATGATTTCTGTCCCAAGGTGATCCTCGCTACCTATCTGCGGTTGCGAGACTACATCGATCCCGACAATCACCTTTCGCAGAAGGAGCTCATCTAAGCCATCCTGCAAGTATGGTATTGAAACATCAATAACAATTCAATATAATACGTCTATGACGCTGGCGCGGGGCCGGCCGGAAAGGAGACCTAAGAGCTATGAGCGTGACTGATTCTCCCACGCTGATCGTCATGGCAGCGGGTATGGGTTCGCGATACGGCGGGCTCAAACAGATAGACCCGATCACTGAACATGGCGAGATCATCATGGATTTTTCGCTTTACGACGCCATCAGGGCGGGTTTTGGGAGTGCCGTGTTCATCATCAAGAAGGAGATGGAGGACGATATGCGCGCCCTCATGGACGCAGGCGCCAGCCGGAGCCTGGATATCAGGTACGCGTATCAGGAGATCGAGGATACGCCGTCTTGGTTTTCTGTGCCTGAGGACCGTGTTAAACCGTGGGGTACGGGGCACGCCGTCCTTGCGGCAAGATCCGTAACGGATGGCCCGTTCGCCGTCATCAACTCTGACGACTACTATGGGCCGGGCGCCTATCGCCTCATGCGCGAGTATCTGGCGAACGCTACAGATGACGACGTCTTGCGCTACGCGATGGTCGGATATCGGCTCGCAAACACGGTCACAGAGCATGGCTCTGTCGCTCGCGGGATATGCGGGACGGACGTGGATGGCTATCTGACGGGTGTCGACGAACGCCTCAAAGTCGAGAGGCGAGGTGGAAGCATCGCCTATGAGGCGGAGGATGGCAGCTGGGTGAACATGCCGCCTGATACTATTGTTTCGATGAATTTCTGGGGATTCACGGAAAGTTTTATGGATGAACTTTCGGACGGGCTTTCCGATTTCTTTGCAAACGATGTCCCCCGCGACCCGTGCGGATCGGAGTATCTGTTGCCGCGCATCGTGGACAGCCTTGTCCGCGCCGGCAGGGCATCCGTCAAGGTGATGAACACGGATGACCGTTGGTACGGCGTGACGTATAGGGAGGACAAGGATAAGGTAGCGGCCGCCTTTCGCCGTTTGAAATCCGGCGGGCTGTATCCGGAAAGATTGTGGGGATAGGATAAGCTTATGTCAAACTCTACCGAAGCCAATGTCATGATGATACTGTCCATCGTGTTGCCGGTGTTTTTCATCATAGCCGCAAAATGGCTCGTCCCCCTGCTCGAAAAGAAGTTCGCGGACAAGGCGAAGACGATTTACTTCATCGTCGCTTTTGTGATAGTCATCGTCATGTGGTATCTCATCGATACCCGCTACGGTTTTCACATGGGATTGTGGTGACCGTTGCGTATTCCATCAATTCAGTAAGTATGCTTTGGTATAAATACAAAATAATTAGGGTTTGTTTCGAAGGGGTTGGGATTGTCCGTCGGTAAGGGACTGTTCATCTGCTCCATTGACCTGCCCGACCCGTCCATGCTCGGCATCCCCCAGACGGTCCTAGACCAGTCGCAGCGGAGGAAGGGCCTAGTGTTCGCCACCGGCCTGGAGGGGCTGTGGTATAATGGGTGTGAGGTAATAATATCAAATGGCAAAATATATATTTGTGACGGGTGGTGTCGTATCGGGCCTTGGGAAAGGCATCACTGCCGCTTCGCTCGGTAGGCTTCTCAAAGACTGCGGTCTCAAGGTAACGGCTCAGAAGCTCGACCCATACATCAACGTTGACCCCGGCACAATGAACCCCATAGAGCACGGCGAAGTATTCGTTACGGAAGACGGCGCGGAGACCGACCTTGACCTCGGACATTACGAACGCTTCATCGACGTAGAGTTGAACAAATTCTCCAATCTCACGACGGGCAAGGTCTATTGGAATGTTCTGAACAAAGAGCGTAACGGCGATTATCTGGGCCAGACTATACAGGTCATCCCACACATCACGGACGAGATCAAGAGCTTCATCTACGCGGCCGCCGAGTCGAACGACGCGGATGTCGTGATCACCGAGATCGGTGGCACCATAGGCGACATCGAATCGCAGCCGTTCCTCGAAGCCGTGCGCCAGATCATACAGGAGCAGGACGAGGGCGACTGTCTCTCTATCCATGTTTCGCTCATACCCTATCTCGAAGCGTCACACGAGTACAAGAGCAAGCCGACTCAGCACTCCGTGCGCGAGCTGAACTCATTGGGAATTTTTCCTAACATCATCGTATTGCGCGCGCGCGGTCACATCGACTACGCGATTCGCCGCAAGGTCGCTCTCTTTTGCAACGTCAAGCCCGACCATGTCATAGAGAATAGAAATATCCCTCTGCTCTATGAGGCGCCCCTCATGCTCGAGGAGCAGAAGTTCAGCGAGATAGTTCTCAGCCATCTGTGCATCGTGTCGGAACCGCCCGATCTGTCCCATTGGAAAGCCATGATAAAGCGCGTTGCGGACAGGGACAAGCTTGTGACTATAGGGCTGGTCGGCAAGTATGTCAAGCTGCATGACGCGTACTATTCCGTGGCGCAAGCGTTGTTTCACGGCGGCTACGAGAACGGGGCGCAGATAGAGATCAAATGGATAGAGTCCGAGGATGTGACCGACGCCAGCGTAGGCAGGTTGCTCGGGGAGGTCGACGGCGTTCTCGTGCCCGGCGGCTTCGGGGAGCGCGGCATCCCCGGCATGATCCGGGCTATACAGTACGCCCGGGAGCACAACGTCCCCTTTCTTGGCATATGCCTCGGCATGCAGGTCGCGGTCATAGAGTTTGCGCGCGATGTGGCAAAGCTTGAGTTCGCCAATTCCACAGAGTTCGACGCCGCCTCGCGCGATCCCGTCATAGACCTCATGGCGGATCAACACGGCAACCTCCCGAAAGGTGGGACTATGCGGCTGGGCAGGTACCCCTGCGTCATTGATCCGGATAGCATGTTAAGCATGGCGTATGGAAAGGATGAGATCGGCGAGCGCCATAGGCACAGGTACGAGTTCAACAACGATTATCGCGAACGATTTGAATCGCTCGGGCTCAAAATCGCCGGCCGCTCACCGGATGGCCGCCTCGTCGAGGCCGTGGAGCTTCCGGAGAACGATTACTTCGTCGGCGTGCAGTATCATCCTGAGTTCAAGAGCCGTCCAGACCGCGCTCACCCGCTCTTTCGCGAGCTTATCAGGTACGCGTCAGAGAGGAAGTACAGGTAATGTGCGGAATATTCGGCATAGCCGGGCCGCCGGGCGTGGCCATACCTGCGGCTCTCGATACTTTTTATGCCCTATTTGCGCTCCAGCATCGTGGTCAGGAGGCGTGTGGCATAGCCGTCAACGACAAGGGAGTCATCACATGCCGCAAGGATATAGGGCTCGTCCTCGATGTGTTCGACCAGGAGACGATAGATGCGCTGCCCGGCAACATGGCGGTGGGTCACGTCAGATATTCGACGACGGGTGACAGCAACATAGAGAATGCGCAGCCTGTCGCGGTCAGCCACATCAAGGGTAATTTGGCCATATCGCACAACGGCAACCTCGTAAACGCGAGCGAGCTCAAACGCGAGATAGAGATGGAGGGCGGCATTTTCCGTGGCACCTCAGATAGTGAGATCATAGCGTATACGATAGTTCGTGAACGCCTCGGCTCGAGTTCGATAGAGGAAGCGGTAAAGAAGGCCATGCGCCGTATTAAGGGCGCGTACTGTATCCTCGCCATGAGTCCGCGCAAGCTGATAGCCGCTAGAGATCCCAACGGATTTCGTCCGCTCGTCCTAGGTAAGCTAAGGGAAAGCTATATCCTCGCGTCCGAATCTTGCGCGATAGACGCGGTTGGAGGTGAGTTCATGCGCGACGTGGAGCCTGGAGAAATCATCCTCATAGAGGGAGGGAAGCTCACCTCCATCGATTCTGGTCTTCGAGCGGAGCAGTCCTTCTGTAGCTTTGAGTTCATCTATTTCTCACGCCCCGACAGCGTCCATCAGCACGCTAGCGTCGAGCTCGCGCGTCGCAGGATGGGGCGTGCCCTCGCGCGGGAGAGCGGAGTGGACGCCGATATCGTCGTGGCCGTTCCGGACAGCGGTGTCCCTGCGGCCGCGGGTTACGCCGAGGAGTCTGGACTGCAGAATGTCGTGGGCCTCATCAAGAACAGATACATCGGCAGGACTTTCATCCAGCCGCATCAGAATCAGAGAGAGCAGGCTGTCAGGCTCAAGCTCAACCCTCTTGCGGCCAACATCGCCGGCAAGCGCGTCGTGCTCATCGACGACAGCATAGTGCGAGGGACGACGTCCGCCCGCATCGTCGGAGCGTTGCGCGAAGCGGGAGCTACGGAGGTCCATATGCGCGTCAGCGCACCGCCGTTCAGGTACCCGTGTTACTTCGGCACGGATGTTCCCGACAAGGACAGGCTCATAGCAGTGGGCAGGGCGGAAAAGGACATCGCGAGGATGCTCGGCGCGGATTCGCTCGCCTACCTGAACGTCGGGACTTTGAAGCGCATCCTCAATGACGCGGACATATCGTCCTGTGCCGCCTGCTTTTCCGGAGAATACCCCATAGCACCCCCCGTGCGATCCGAAACGGACATATTCTCGCAACCCATAATTACTCTGACAGGAAAATAACCTTGCCATTACGGGCTATGCTGTGGCAATACGGCGGGCAGGAGCAATGATGCTCCTGCCCGCTCAATGTCTATCCGCGGAGGTACGGATGCAATGCAATTACGAGTTCAGCGCCTGGTCTATGTCGGCGATGAGGTCATCCACGTTCTCCGTACCTATAGAGAACCTCACGGTGTTCGGATAGATGCCCTGATCTTCGAGGTCAGCGACGGGAAGCTGTGAGTGAGTCGTCGTAGCGGGATGTATGACGAGGGACTTGACATCCGCGACATTCGCGAGCAGCGAGAATATCTGCAACTTATCGATGAAGGCGTGGGCCTCCTCCTGACCGCCCTCGATCTCAAAAGTGAATATCGAACCCGCGCCACCTGGGAAATATTTCTTGTAGAGCTCATGGCTCGGCTGATCCGGCTGTGACGGATGGTTGATCTTCAGCACCTTGGGCTGGGTCTTCAGGTACTCGATGACCTTCAGCGTGTTCTCGATATGGCGCTCCACGCGCAGGGACAGGGTCTCCAGGCCGAGTATGAACAGGAAGGCGTTGAGCGGGGCTATGGACGAGCCCGTGTCGCGCAGCAGGATGGCCCTGATATACGTGACGAAGGCGGCCGGACCCACTGCGTCGACAAACGAGACGCCGTGATAACTCGGGTTCGGGTCGGATATCCTCGGATACTTGCCCCCGGCCTTCCAGTCGAACTTGCCGCTGTCGACGATGACGCCACCGAGCCCCGTGCCGTGACCACCGATGAACTTCGTGAGCGAGTGGACCACGATGTCCGCGCCGTAATCAATCGTTCTGATGAGGTTGGGCGGTGTGAAGGTCGCGTCCACGACAAGCGGTATGCCGTGCTCGTGGGCAAGATCGGCAAGCGCCCCAAAGTCGACGACATTGGAGTTCGGGTTACCGAGCGTTTCGATGAACAGCGCCTTCGTGTTCGGCCTTATAGCGGCGCGAAAGCTCTCGACGTCAGGCTCCACGAAGGTGGTGTCTATCCCATATAGCGGCAATGTGTTTTGGAGGAGGTTGAATGTGCCACCATAGATAGTCTTCTCGGAGACGATGTGCTCACCCTTGGTGGCGAGCGCCTGGAACGTGTATGTGAGAGCCGCCGCGCCGGATGAGACCGCGAGCGCCGCGACGCCGCCTTCAAGTGCCGCTATGCGGCGCTCGAGGACATCCTGCGTCGTGTTGGTCAGCCTGCTATAGATATTGCCCGGGTCAGCGAGCCCAAACCTCGCGGCCGCGTGGGCCGCGTCATGGAACACGTACGCCGTAGTCTGATAGATAGGCACGGCGCGCGCATCCGTCGCCGGATCGGCCTGCTCCTGCCCTATGTGTATCTGCTTTGTTTCAAAGCGCCAGCTTGATGTGTCTTTGATGTCTGCCATGTCTTTTCTCCTTCTTTTTTTGCTTGTCTTTTTCCGTTGTGGCGTGGTGTTGCTCGCGCTTCCTTGCTTATGTGCGTCTATGTACATGGCGCTTCGTCAACGCTTGCACTCCTATCCACGATGAAAAAATCCTGCGCAAATCCCTTGCTTGTCTATCACCGCCTAATTCAAGACTGATAAACATATTTATCATATATATTAACTATGATTATACCACTCAAAACGGCTTTGTCAATACCTTTTTTTATTTTTTTGAATAAAATTAAGAACCATGCAACCGCAGCATGGGCAAACCGTACACCGCGCAGAGGCTTTGACAATGATGCCGGACCGGCTGGTGTTCAGCGCCGAGTCACGACGATGAATACCGCCGTATGAAGGTTGCGCGGAAGATAGTAAGGAAAATCGTATCGCTTGGTCTTGATGATGCGCTCTTCCGCGCTGTAAACGAGGCGATCTATGTCGAATACGCCGGCGCCCGTCTCCGTGTCCCCGATGTCGTCCGGCGCCTCGCCGGTCTCTGGCAAGACGCTATGGCCTTTGACTATCTTGTCCCCGAGAAATCTGTGTATGTCCTCTATGGTGCGGAACGGCTGGCCGAACTGGAGGTCCACTATGCTCTTGCGATACCCATAGCCTTCGTCCGATAGGTAGCGTTCCATTTCATCCACAGTGATCCTCGGCCTGTCGAATCTGACGGGGTCGAACAAACCCCCACGCTCATGCCCATGCATGACGACGACGCCCCTGTGGTCGGCCCTGGACAATATCCCGCCTATTTCCTCCGGCGATTTCCCAAAAAAACTCATGAGTACGATATCCCAGCGTTCATCCACGAGCTCTGACACGTCCTTCCGGAGAGTCGCGATCTTGGCTGCTTCCGCGTGATTCGCGGCGAGCTCCTCGTCGATATGATTCTCGACTTCGGTGAGCGCGGATTCGTCGATGTCTATCGCCGTTACTGATTTGACGTTGCTCAGAAGATGAAAGTCGAGCAAGGCCAGTCCACAGCCTATGTCCGCCATCGTCCAGCGCCTGTTTAGATACGGCTCTATGATGACCCCGAGCTTCTTGTGAAATCCCGTAAACTCGCTCGCTTGCCTGAATAGCCTATATTTGTCTATCAATGACCCACTCCTTTTCACTTACCACCATCACTCGTTTAGACATGGCGGACAACCATAGCCACACTACGTTTATTTTATACTATTCATTATCGGGCTCAACGCGTTTCGCGAGAAGCACGAGCCTACCGTCGGCGCGAGTGTACTCACAGGTCGAAAGCGCAAGTATCTCGTCACCGTACGCGGCGGTCTCCCCTGTATCGTACAGCTCCTTCGACTTCGCTTGTTTCATGAATTTGTCAAAATCGGCCTCGTCCGCAAAATCGGACGCGTCGTAATACCGAAATTCGCTGGGCTTGTCCGTGTTCACGGACTCAATGAACGCGAGGAAGATAGTGTATAGGCGCTCCTCGTTCAACGTGTCGAAGCGTACGTCACGGTGCACCTTCATGTAGGCCTCGTCCGTATACTTCTTCAGTCCGCCGAACATCGCGCCACTTTTCATCATGTGGCCGAAGATGATGATGACGTCAGATGGTTTGTCGATGTCGCTGATATCCGACGCAAAGAGCGTGCCCGCATCGCTTTGTTCCCCATCAAAATCACGATGAAGATAGTAGTCACGTTCATTCACCGTCTGCATGACCGGATAGTCGACATCCGTACCAAATATGCGCAACCATCCTATGAAGTCGCTGTTGCGCTTGTATAGCTCTTGGTAATGCGCCTGCCTGGACGCGTACAGATCCATATCCGCTAGCGGAGCTTCCGCGTCTGCTCCCTCAGGTGGGCGCAGGGCGTCGAACGAACTCTCCGCCCTGTGCGCCGCCATGTAATAGTCTATCAGCATGTATGCACTGACTGCGAACACGGCGGCGCATACAATTATGAGGATGATAAGTATGCGCCTCTTTTTGGCGATCTTCCTCTCATACGCCAATAGGCGTTGTATCCTTCGCTCACTGGTCATAACACCTATTATACATTAATTATAATAGGTGTTATGTCGCGCGGTTATCTATTCGAACAAAGCCGTAGACAGGTAGCGCTCACCCGTGTCGGGCAGGATGGCCAATATGCTCTTGCCTACCGCCTCGGACCGCTGCGCTATCTGCGCGGACGCCCATACCGCCGCGCCGGAAGATATGCCTATGAGCAAGCCTTCCGTCTTGGCGATCTTGCGTCCGACGGCGAAAGCATCATCGTTGGACACAGTGATGATCTCGTCATATATCCCAGTGTCGAGAGTGTCAGGCACGAATCCCGCGCCGATACCCTGTATCTTGTGCGGGCCAGCCTTGCCCTCGGATAGGACCGGCGAGTCCGTGGGCTCCACCGCGATGATTTTCACGTCCGGATTCTTTTCCCTCAGATATCTGCCCGCGCCGCTGATCGTGCCGCCCGTACCGATACCGGAGATGAAGTAATCGACCTTGCCGCCCGTGTCTTCCCATATTTCCGGACCTGTAGTCTCATAATGTATGCGCGGATTAGCGGGGTTGACGAACTGTCCGGGGATGAACGCGCCCTCCGTCTGCGCGGCAAGCTCGTCGGCCTTGGCGATGGCGCCTTTCATGCCCTGTGCGCCCTCTGTCAGTACGAGCTCCGCCCCCAACGCGGCAAGCAGCTTACGACGTTCTATGCTCATGGTCTCAGGCATGGTCAGGATGATGCGATAGCCTCGGGCCGTGGCAACAGCCGCGAGTCCGATACCCGTATTGCCACTCGTCGGCTCAATGATGACCGAATCGGGGGTCAACTTCCCGCTCTTCTCAGCATCGTCTATCATGGCGAGAGCGATCCTGTCCTTGACGCTGCCGGCGGGATTGTAATATTCAAGCTTGCCGATGATCTCCGCATCGAGCCCTTCAGACTTCACGTATTTTGATAGGGACAGAAGCGGCGTACCTCCGACGAGTTCCGTAAGGTTGTGTGCTATTCTGGTCATATTGTCCTCCTTTGATTAATTGTCTTTTTCGTTATGACGTCGTTGTAGCTTTTTTACTGCAAATGATCACATAGTTATTTTATATATTTAATATGGATTATACCATCATTTTTCATTTTGTCAAGGCCAACGCAAAAAATAATTCCGTGCGATTTCGCCTGATAAATTTCATATAATAAGCGATGAAAAAATTTGTACCACATAGTCTATTTAATCCGTTTGGTAAATAAAAAACAGACGCGGTAGCCGCGCCTGAAAGTGGGAATATGAGCCTGCGCATCCTTCGCCGAACAAAATATCCATTCAGCGGTACGCACGCCGTATCAACTACGCTGAATAAGGGAGGCCAGTCTGATGGGGTAGGAGATGTAATGCCCATCACGCTCTACGCGAAAGTACCCGCCCTCCTTCAGTACATCGTCAACGTCCCTATAAGTGAGCATGTCACGATCTCTGTTCATATGGGGAAAATCGCCCGCCCGCTCCACCGACATGAGGTTGACGCTCTTGAGCAATGCAAATGTGCCGTCATCTGTAGCTACAACGCCACTCGCGGCAAGCTCGTTTGATGGAAGAAATAGCAAGACCCTCATCATCGTCGTTTCCAATGGAGAAGTACTTCCATCACCTTCTGATCCGCTCGTCTCTTCATCGTCCGTACCTGACGTTTCGCCGGGTATGACGCCGACGCTATAGGTATCTCTGATGATCTCCATCGTGTCATCGTCTATGGGCTCGTCCACTTCAACAATCGCGGCCGTGGTGAGGTACCTTTCAGACAGGATGCCCTGATATAACTCGTCCTTGTCGTCAGTTATCAGAATACCTCCCGCGTAAAGAAAGCCGACGATCACAGCCGTCAGGATACCTATTATAGCGCAGACAATGACTAATACTCTTTTTATGTTAATAAACATCTCACACCTATATAACAGTATAATATATTTTGTCGTGTTATGCGCACTTAAATAATCGTTTATTTGATCTATTTTATCCGCACGCGCTCATCTTAGGGCAATGTCGCGTTCATGCTGCCCGTGCGGTAGCCCGCGAGATCGAGCGATACGTACTTGAATCCGAACCCCGTAAAGCTTGAAAACACGCGCTCCCGCGTTTTGGCGTCCATGATTTTCGCGAACTCGTACGGCATGATTTCGATACGTGCCTGCTCCCCATCCTTGCCGTGAACGCGCACGCGCACCTGCGTGAAGCCGAGGTCCAGGAGGAGCTGTTCTGCCCTATCCACCATTTTCAATTTTGTTCCGGTGATCGTCTCGCCGTAAGCGAAGCGTGACGAGAGACAGGCAAAACTCTGTTTACCCGCGGTAGGCAGGCCGAGGAACGCGCTGGCGCCTCTGACGTCATCCTTCGCAAATCCGGCCTCGCGTAGCGGGCTTTTCACCCCTTGCTCGGAGACGGCCCTGAGTCCGGGACGATAGTCACTCTCGTCGTCGAGATTGCTGCCCTCAGCTACATGCGCCATTCCTTCACGGCGTGCGATCTCCCATATTCTGCTGAATAATTCCGTCTTGCAGATGTAGCAGCGATCCGGCGGATTGCTCGCAAAGCCTTCTATGTCGAGTTCCTCCGAGTCCGTGACGAAATGTCGTATGCCGTGCTCCGAGCAGAACTCCCTCGCCGCCTCAAGCTCGCGCACGGGGAAGGAGCATGAACGCGCCGTGACCGCTATCACCCCATCACCAAGCGCTTCGCGAGCCGCGTACAGGAGTAGCGTGGAATCCACACCTCCCGAGAACGCCACCGCAACGCTGCCGTAGCCATGCAGTATGCTGAGCAAATGTTCATATTTATTGTCATGCCGCATGTCGGCGCAGGCGGCTGGCAAAGGATGCTGTTCATGTTTGTCGTTCATACGATCTCCAAAACCGGAGGCGCCCGCGCGCCTACACGATGGTCCCCCCTCCGATCACATTATCGCCATCGTACAGCACGGCCGCCTGGCCATGCGTAACGGCACGTTGCGGCTCATCGAACGATAGCGCTATCTCGTCGTCACCCGTCTGCTCCGCGACGGCGGGGCTATCCTTATGATTATACCTTATCTTCGCGGTGACGCGCATGGATCCATCAATACGAGGCACAGCGATCAGGTTGATGTCCCGGGCCTTCACTTCGCGCGCCGGAAGGCGCGCGTCCACGCCTAGCACGACCTCGTTCGCATCCGGCCTGATATCCACCACGTACATCGGTCGTCCGAAAGTGCTGCCGAGCCCCTTGCGCTGCCCTATCGTATATCGGATTATCCCTTTGTGCCTGCCCAGCACATGGCCGTCCGTGTCCACGAATTCGCCGGATGGCCACGTCCTCCCGGTGAATGATTCGATAAAATCGGCATACCGCCCGTCAGGCACAAAGCAGATATCCTGGCTGTCACGTTTGCGCGCGTTGGCAAATCCGTTCGCGGCGGCGATATCACGCACCTCGTCCTTGTTCATCCCTCCGAGCGGGAAACGCGTATGCGCAAGTTGCTCCTGGGTAAGGTTGTACAGAACGTAACTCTGGTCTTTCGCCTCGTCCTTCGCCCTTTTCAGGAGCCATCTTCCATCGACGCCATCCCTCTCCACGCGCGCATAGTGCCCCGTCACCAGGAAGTCGAAGCCCAAGCCTCGCATACGTCGGTACAGCCTGCCGTACTTGACGTACCTGTTGCAATCTATGCAAGGATTCGGAGTACGGCCCGCCGCGTACTCCCCAGCAAAACGCTTCATCACATCGCGTCGGAAATCCTCAGAGAAATCGAATACGTAAAATGGTATGCCGAGCATGCCGCAGACCCGTGCCGCGTCGTCCGCGTCGCTGAGAGAGCAGCACGTACGGCTATCCTTAGGATCAACCATATAGGGGCGTCCCGTCTCCCATGAGCCATCTGAGTCGCTGGCGATGTAAATGTCGTCATTATCAAAAAGCTTCATCGTGACACCGACGCAGTCCAGGCCGGCGTCCCTACACAGGAGCGCGGCGACGGACGAATCCACCCCACCGCTCATGGCGATGAGAGCACGCGTAGCCGCGGGTTTCATACTATCCGGCACACGAATGTCCACTATATCCAACCCATCTTTAGCCCGCCCATTCCCGATTGGCGGAGCGGGGCCGGGCGGCCAGCTATACAAGTCAGATGCCCGACGCAAACGACAGGGTTTCGTCCTGCTTGCGCGCGTATTCGAGAAGGTCGCGCACCGTGACGCGCGACAGAGCCTCCTCTATCGCCTTGTCCAGCGGCTTGAACACGTTCTCGGTGATCGACATTTCTATGTCCGGCGCGCTATCCCTCACCGTCTCCTCCGGCGCCTCCGTAATGCTCGACTCGACCGCGGTCAGCACGTCCCACGCCGTAGTCTCCTCCGGGTTCCTTGCAAGACGGTAGCCCCCCTTAGGCCCCTTAACCGAGTTCAGGATGTTTGCCTTCTTCAGCTGAGCAAAGACCTGCTCGAGGTATATCTTTGAAATCTTCAATTCGTCGGCGATGCTGCTCGCCGAGATGTTGCCGCCGCGTTCCGCCCTGTCAGCGATGTTCACCGCTGACGCTAGCGCATATCTACCTTTTACCGAAATTCTCATATTTCACACTTATTCCTCTATGATCACTGCCCGTTGGCGCTCCGCCGCGGATCAGCGTACCAAAACCATTACATACCAAATATCATACGGCATAGGGGGACTAATCCACCCATGCCCTCCATAAATCATACTAAAAATATATGCGAATTTCAAGCACATTGGCAAGCTTTCTTTGTTATCTTTATGATATCATAGAACCATGTACGAAATGAGCATAGACGGGGCGGGGCAGGAGGAGCGCGTCCGGTACGCGTTGATGAGCGGGCTGTGCTGTAGCCAGGCGATAGCGAAGCTGTGCCTCGAGGACCTCGGCAAGGAAAACGACGAACTGGTCGCGGCGATGAAGGCGTTCTGCGATGGTATGGGGGAAGGCAAGATATGCGGCGCCATCGCGGCGGCCGTAGCTATGCTCTATGTGAGCGATGACCCGGTGGACGATCCGGTTCGGATGCAGCGGGATCTCATGGACTGGTTCTATGACCGCTTCGGCGGGCTCGACTGTGAGGAGCTCGTCCACGATGATCCGCTCAGAAAGATAGAGTTCTGCCCTGGATGCGTGATAGAAACGTACTTCAAACTCCGCGACGACTTCCTGGGCATATGAGTATATGACATATGCATATGATAGATACCTGGATATGTAGCAAAATAGGGCTACCGCCCGACGCGCCCCTTACTCGCGAGGACATAGTGTCATATCAGCTCTCTGCGTTGCACCGCACATTGCACCACGCGAAGGCAAGTAGCCGCTGGTACGCCAGGACGCTTGCGAACGTCGATGTCAATGGCAGTATCGGTTCTGTCAGTGATATCAAAAAGCTACCCTTCATGGGAGAATCAGACCTCGCGGCCCACGGGACGGAAATGGTCTGCGTCCCGGCCTCACGCGTGAGCCGCATAGTCACCCTGCCGACGAGCGGCACTACGGGCGAGCCGAAAAGAGTCTATTTCACGGAGGCCGACCAGGAGCTGATGATAGACTACAACGCTCACGGACTGAAGGTGATGACAGAGACGGGGGACGTCTGGCTCGTGCTTATGCCCGCGGAGCGACCCGGCTCTGTGGGTGACCTCATCCGGACAGGCCTTGCCCGCATCGGCTGCGACGCGATCGCCTACGGCCTTCTGCCTTACGACGGGAGCGGGGATGACGCGGCGCTGGCATTCATGGCGGAGCGTGGGGTGAACTGCATCCTCGCCACGACGAGCTCGGCCGCGCGTCTGGCGAGCAGGACCAAACATATGGAGGGAGAGGTTGCGGACACGATAAAAAATAGTATGAAAGGGGTGTTGCTGTCCGCCGAGTATGTCCCAGACGAAAGCGTGGCCACCATAGAGGAGGCGTGGGACTGCGAGGTATTCGAGCACTATGGCATGACGGAGATGGGGCTGGGCGGGGCGATGGCCTGCGGGACGCACATAGGCTACCACCCGAGAGAGGCAGACCTTCTTTTCGAGATCATCGACCCCGTGACCGGCCGTGTATTGCCGGACGGAGAATATGGCGAGATCGTGTTTACCACACTGACCCGTGAGGCGATGCCCTTCATCCGGTATCGCACCGGCGACTTCAGCCGTTTCATCCCCGGTCCCTGTCCGTGCGGTAGCGTGCTCAAGAGGATAGCCCGCGTCGCGGGCCGCGGAGTCGTCAAGGGGTACTAAAAGCCATTTTACAAGAATCGGTGTTTATGCGTCGAGGAATACTGAAAGTCGCTTTACAAAAAATGGTGTTTATGATACCTTTGTTTAAGGAGATACTGATTAAGGAGGTATTGCCTTAAACACGTGCATGCTATATGCAACCAGACGGGAGGAGAATACATTGAGCATTGAGCACATCAGATGTGGATTCGGTAGTGTTTTGCGCATGGTTATCGCCGTCGCGCTGTCGTTTGCGCTTATCATCGCGCTCTACCCGTCATCCATGATTGCCGTTTCGGCCGCTACGCCCGATCTTGCCAGGTTTGCGGGGAAGGTCGTCAGCATCAGTCCCGTGTCCAATTCAAAGCTCTATCTCGGTCTGACAGGGGATGCGCGTAGCGATGGCGCGGACATCGTCGCCGCGAAAAAGTCCAAGAGCCGCGAAGGCCAGCTTTTTGAAATCGTGGAGGCCGGCGACGGCGCATATGCTGTCCGTTCAGCACACACGGGGCGCCTGCTCACGGAGGCGGACGGCAAGATTGTGCAATCGGGGATGACATCGCCGGCGGACGACTCGCAGCGCTGGGCCATCACGAAGCATTCAAAGGGCTATACCATCGCAAACAAGGCTACCTCGAACCGCCTGTCGGCATCGGCATCAGGAGTCACGCCGGTAGCGGGGGATGGCAGCGTTACGGATTCTCAGATATTCGAGATAGCAGTATCGTCATTGGAGCTTGACGGCTACTACTCCTTCACCACCCCGGCGGGCAACGTCATCGCCCTATCCAAGGCGTCGATCAAGGATGGGGCTTTCATGGTCCTGAAGAAGGACGGGAAGGGCACCCTCGGGAAGCAGTTTTTCCTCATTTCTTCTCCGAACGGATACCACGCAATAAAGAACAGCATCTCGTTCAAGGCGCTGGGCGCAAAGAACAACTCCCGGAAGAGCGGCGTCAGGCTCGTGCAGAAAACATATAAAAAGAAGAATAAAAACCAGCGCTTCAATTTGGTGCCGTCCGGTGACGGGTGGTATCTTCTTAGGAGCGCGTCAGGCTACTACGTATCCGCCGCGTCGGATACCTCGAAGGCAAAGCTCGTAACGGTCGTGGACAAGGCTGGCGCGCTGAAGGTGCGCGTCGTCAAGGCCGAATACTCCAGCGGCATGCCCAAACTTGACGCCAAGCTGAAGAAGCTGCACAAGAAGATCGGGACGAAGGGCAACACGATGAAAAAGAGCTTCTTCTATGTGGCGAATAATTACACACATCGCAATCACCCGAACAATTTCAAAGGGGACTGGATATCGCGTTACGCGTGGGATATGATCAGAAAGAAACATGGCCACTGCAAGAATTTCGCTGCCACAGTCTGCATCATGTTCAGGTCATACGGGTATGACGCGCAGGTGGTGACGGGCCATATCCCCAGCCGCAGCAGGGGGTGGGCAGTCCACGGATGGGTCGAGGCAAAGGTGAAGGGTAAAACCTACTTATTCGACGCCGATCTGTATCTCCAGCTAAGGCGTAGCGGGTGGTACAAACGTACGTACAAGAATGCACCCGTGAACTACCGCGTTGAAAAACGCTGGTAGGGGCAGGGGTACTTATTGCACTGGCTTTTTCGGGGCGGGTACGAGCGAGGTAGATGAGTTTTACTTCAGTAACTTTCTTTATTTTCTGCGCGCTTGCCATAGCTACGTATTTTGCTGTTCCAAGGAAAGCGAGATGGTGCGTGTTGCTCGTTTTCAGCTATGCCTTCTACTGGGTCAGTTCGGGATGGCTCATATTCTTTATATTATGCGCGACATTGTCCACGTTCGTGGCGGGGATAGCGCTCGACGGCATGAACAGCCGATTGGAGGAGGCCCGTAAAACAGCGAAGATCGGGCAGCCTGGGGCGGAAGCGCTGAAGCGCGGCATCACGCGGCGCAAGAAGTTGGTACTGGCGCTCTCGCTGCTGTTCGACCTGTCCTTCCTTATCGTTTTCAAATACGGCGGGTTCATCGCGGAAAACGCCAACCCGGCCCTGCGTGGGCTCGGGCTCGGTGCGCTACCCGTCGGCTCGGTTATCATGCCGATTGGGATATCATTCTACACTTTCCAGGCGACAGGCTACCTGATCGACATGTACCGGGGCAAGCAGCGTGCGGACCGCAACTTGGGCAAGTTCGCGCTGTTTCTCGCCTTCTTTCCGCAGATCGTGCAGGGCCCGATAGGGCGGCACAGCGCGCTCGCGCACCAGCTCAGCGAGCCTCACTCCTTTGACTACGGGCGTGCACGGAGCGGCATCCTGCTCATCACCTACGGCCTGTTCAAAAAGCTCGTCATCGCGGACCGCATCGGGATATTCGTGTCCGACGTGTTCGATGCCGGACAGGCGCCGCAGGACGGGGCAATCGCGCTGGCCGCGGCGTTGTTCTACGGCCTGCAGCTGTACGGCGATTTCTCCGGCGGCATAGACATAGCGCGCGGATTCTCGCGAATCATAGGTATCGATCTCGCGGAGAATTTCCGGCGGCCATATTACTCGCGCTCATTGGAGGAGTTCTGGCGGCGCTGGCACATCACATTGGGCGAATGGATGCGCGACTACATCTTTTACCCATTGATGCTCTCATCCCCGTTCCAGAAGCTCTCGCACAGGCTGCGCAAGGGCACGAAGTCGGCGGTCATGCACAAGATACCCGTGGCGGCGGCGACATTCGTGGTGTTCATGGCGGTCGGCATATGGCACGGCGCCGCGTGGCGCTGGGTCGCCTACGCCCTGTTCAACGCCGCGGTCATCGCGGGCAGCGTCATGCTCGAGCCGCTGTACAACCGGTTCCATAATGCTACGGGCATATCCGCGGATGGCGCCGCGTATACCATGTTCATGCGCGTGCGGACGGTGCTCATCCGTAGCATATCCCTGACGTTCAGCCGCGCCCTGTCGCTGGCGCAGGCAGGTGCCATGATATCCTGCATGTTCACGAATTTCAGTTTTGGCACATTCGCGGACGGCTCGTTGCTGGGGCACGGCGTAGACGTGAGAGGATACGCTATACTCATATGCGCCGTGGCCGTGCTATGGTGGGTCAGCCTGATGCAGGAACGCGGTGTGGGTGTAGGGGCCATGATCGCGCGGAAGCCGCTGCCTGTACGATGGACGATATACATCGCTGCCGTCGTCACTATCGCGCTGCTGTCCGCCGATGTCGGCGCCGGGGAGGTGAATTTCATATATGGGCGTTTCTGACGCGCGGCATAGGCCTAAAAGGCGTTTCCCCGAGCTATCGTCTCTGGCCGGACTGTCCGTGAAGATTGTCTGCGTGGGCGTCATATCGTGTCTTATCCTCGCCGCCTTGGGGTATATGGTTACGGGCGGCCGGGGCTCCATTACGGGCAGCACTATGCGCGACCTCTATGCACAGCAGCGTGTTGACCTCGTATTCCTCGGATCGTCCACCGTCTATGAGTCCTGCGACCCCGCGGCCTTCGACGCGGAGCTCGACATCAGTGCGTTCAACGCGGCGACGCCGGCACAGACCATGCGCGAGTCCTACTACCAGCTGAAGGAAGTGTGCAGGCTGTACCGCCCCGGGCGCGTGCTGCTCGGCGTCGATCCCTGGCGCATCATGGAGCCGATAGAGCGCGATTCGCTCAGCTCGAGCTATCTGTTCGACAATATGCGGTGGTCCGCCGTGAAGGCTGAGTTCATGGCAGATGCCTTCGATCTCGACTACTATCCGTCCGCCCTGTTTCCCATCGTCAGGTTGAGAGAAAATGTAACAATGAAGGATATTGAAGATGCCATCAAAGGGCGTTTATCGAGGCGTGACAATTCCACGAAATTGGTAAATCCTTCAAGGGGGGGGGCAGTGGATTTGCACTACGAGGGCAAAGGGTACGTGGCGAACCTGCAGGCGATAGAGGACGGGACCTTGCCCGAAGCCCCTCCCCTGGGTTTCTCCGGGCCGGACAGCGTTGCGGCGGGGCCTATGGGCTATCTCACGAAGATTGGGAGGCTCTGCGAGGAGAACGGAATGGAGCTGACCTTCTTTCAGACGCCCCTGCTCCCGGGCGCGACCGAATGGGTGGGGGACTATGCCGCGTACCATGATTTCATTGCGGACCGCGCCAAAGGCATGGGTGCAGGGTTCATGGACTTCAACTATCTGGATCCGGGGATTATCGCATATGAGGATGGGATGTTCTCGGACCTGGAGCACACGACAGCAGATTTTGCGCGGCGGTTCTCGGATGTGTTCGCTGGGCTTCTGGCGGGAGATGGAACGGAAAGAGGGACGGGTGCGCCTACGCGGGAAGACGCGTTCTTCACAGGTTACGGCACGTACCTGGACCTGTACAAGGCCGTCGCGTCCACGTGGGTGACGGAGGCCGACGCAGACAGCGCGGGTGTGGCTTCGGTCGGCACGGCGTCGCCCGAATACCGCGTCGCTGTGCTGACGGACGACGAAGATATGGAACCCGTACGCACCACGGACTGGCAGACGGGCAGGGAGGCCGCATACCCCGCACTGGAGCCGGGAGACTATATCGTTACGGTGGAGGCGAGGCCCCTCGGGGACGAGGAAGCCGAACCAAAGGGGAACTGGAAGGAGTTACATGTTGACTGATATGAAAAGCGGAAGCCTGACGAGCTGCCTTGAGCGCACAGCCGCGGCCATGCCGGGCAAGGTGATGTTCATCGATGAGTACGGGAGCATCACGTTCGGAGATTTTGTGGAGAAGGCACGCAGGCTCGGGCGCGCCCTGCGCAAATATATCGACGAAGGCGGGGACGGGGTTGCGGTGATTGTGGACAAGAGCATACGCGCGCCGCTCGTGTACGCAGCCGTGATGTATGCCGGCTCGTTCTATCTGCCGATCGACAGCACGCTGCCGACCGCGCGCAAGAAGCAGCTGATCGGGATTGCCTCCACTCCCCTGCTGCTGGTAGCGGCGCGCGGGCAGGACGCCGACGAGCTGGGGTTCACGGGCATGACGCTCGCTTACGACGACCTGGAGGCCCTCGCCAGCGGCCCTGCCGGCAATGCGGATGATGGCGACGGGCGCGACGCGGCATCGCAGGCGGCCCTGTCGGATACGGGCGCGCCGGAAGGGGGCGACCCCCTCTGCGTCATTTTTACATCAGGCTCTACAGGCACGCCCAAAGGGGTCACGCTGTCGCATTCGGCCGTGCTGCGCTACCTGGAGGACTTCGCACGTATTGTCGGACTCGGCCCGGAAGACCGGCTGGCAGGCCAGTCGCCGCCCGACTATGTGGCTGCCCTGCGCGATCTTTACTTCCCGTTCATATGCGGCGCGAGCACATGCCTAGCGCCAAAACGCCTGTTCTCGTTCCCCACAGGGCTGTTCGAGTACCTGAATGAGCATCGCGCCACCGCTCTGTTCTGGGTCGCGCCGGTCCTGAGCTATTGCGCCGAGTTCAAGGTATTCGACGCCGTTGGGCTGGACACGGTCAACAAGGTGGTGTTCACGGGTAGCGTCCTGCCTTCCGCGCATCTGAGATACTGGCAGAATCACTTGCCGGGTGCCATGTTCATGAACCATTACGGGCCTACCGAAGCCACGGCCACCGTCAGTTATTACATCGTGAGTCACGCCGTAGCAGAGAGCGAGGATCTGCCTATCGGAGTGCCGCTGCCTGCCGTCGGCGTCGAGCTCCTCGGCGAGGACGCCCTCCCCGTAGCTGAGGGCGAGATAGGAGAGATATACGTGCGCGGGGGTGGGCTTGCCATCGGCTACTGGCGCGATGCGGATCTGACCGCGCGGTCATTCCCCGTGCTCACTGTAGGCGGGCGCGCGGCCGAGCGCTACTTCCGCACGGGGGATATGGGTCGTCTGCTGCCCGACGGCAACCTTGCGTTCCACGGCAGAAAGGATCTGCTCATCAAGCTGATGGGACACCGGGTGGAGCTCGCCGAGATTGAGCGCGCCGCCGCGCGCCTCGACGGGGTAACGGAGGCAATATGCGTATACGACCCGGAACGCACCCTGCTGACACTCTTCTACACCGGTCCCGCGACGGACGGGAATCTGGCAAAATATCTGCGGATGAACCTGCCCGATTTCATGATACCGCGCAGGTTCCATGGTCTCGGCGAGATACCTCGCCTACCCGGCGGCAAGCCCGACAGGCGGCACCTACGCGATTTGGCTATAGACTTAGCCTCATAACATTGACATCCAGCTGGCGTATTATTAAAATAAAAAAGGTATAGGGAGAGGAGACACGGTCAATGAGCGATCTTATAGACATACTTGAAAGGATTCGCCCGGACGTTGATTTTACGGCGGAGCAGGCGCTGATCGACGACGGGATACTCAGTTCGTTCGATATCATCAACATAGTCACGGACATCAATCTGGCTTTTTCCGTTGATATAAGCGTCGCGGATCTTACGCCAGACAACTTCAACAGCGCCGAATCGATGATGGCGCTGATTGAATCATTCTGATATATTTTGTAGCGGCAACTGCGGCTGAGGCGCCGGAAAGGATCGGTAAATAATGACTTTAAAGATGTTTTTATCCAAGAAGAGGCGCGTGAGTTTTTTCGCCGCGTTATGCGCACTACTCGTAGCGGCCCTGCTTTTCACGGGATGCGCGGGTTCGTCGGCGAACAGTTCAGACAGTGAGGCGCCGACGTCCGCCGAAGGAGAGTCGGCCAATGGTGGATCCGAAGCCTCCGATGGGCAAGATCCCGGCGACCTGGCAGCTACAGACGCGGGCACGGAAGCGCCTGAGGAAGCGCCTCCGCATGACCTCATCTTCGCGGCGCCGGAGGGCGGCACCACGCATATGTACGTCACGAACATGCTCGGGCAGGAGATTGTTTCCATATCGGCCAGGCATGTGGGTGAGAAGAAATTCGGGTCCGTCCTGAAGGTGTCCGGCATATCGTGGGGCGATACCAAGACGGCGCTCGTGGAATATGGCTCCTCTCAACCCGCGGAGGGGACGGCAAGCGCCGTCTCGACGGACGCTGGGCAGGGATATCTATGCGACATACAGATGAAGCTGTCCGACGGTGCTAAAGCTACCATACACTCCGTCGACCTGGGTGTAATTAACGAAATCACGCTCAGGAGCATGGACGGCGTAGCCTTCATTACCTATGCTGGAACGGACGGCAAAGAAGTCTCCACCTACGAATTGGAAAAAGCCCTAGCGGTGAAGGCGGAAGAGAAAGCCGAGGAAAAAGCAAAGGCCGAAAAAGAAGAAAAGAAAACCTACAAGCCGCCGTCCAAAAAGAAGAAAAAAGCCGACGACGAATGCGTCGACGATATCGTTCTAAGGTAAGAAGCTACGTATCATCGGCCTTTCCGGCAGACATACAGGAAGTAGCCTGGCGCGCGCCCTCTCGTGACGCAGGGGCTTGTGTTCCCCGGGAAAAATTCCCGGGGATCCGAGCCGTCCGGGACGGTGCCCGCGTAGTACGCTTCAAGCGATCCATATTCAAATATTTTTTCGGCGACGAAGGAGTCAAGGTCGCGTGAGCGGTCCTCAAACGATATAGGAGAGAAGCCCATGCCCTGAAGGACCTCCGTCAAGCCATATAGTAAGACGAGGCCTCCACATACAATAGAAGGAAATTTAACACGTAGGAATCGGGAGCTCGCTACTCCCACCCCCTGTCTCCCCGTGCTGCCCCCTATGTTGTGCACCTCATCCCTGCCGCATAGATCGGATATCAGCAGATAGCCGTCAGGTTTCAACGCGCGCGCAGCCCCGCTCAGGATGGCGGCCGGGTCTTTGCTCACCGACAGAACGCATTCTATAAGCGCAGCTTCGAAGCTCTCAGGGGCAATGACGCCTACCTGTGCGGCATCGCCCGCGCGCAAGTCGAGCCTCGGATGATTTTCGCGGCCGAGCCGGATGAGCTCGCCGGACTTGTCTATGCCGGCGCAGACGTATCCATATTCGTCCGTGAGGCGCGCAATCGTGTCGCCCTCCCCGCATCCGATGTCGAGCACGCGGCTACCGGGAGCAAGTCCCAGCCCGCGGATCGCTTCAGCGATCATTTCGACGCCACCAGGGGAGATGCACCCCATCAGGGCTCACCCCTGTACATGGTGTTGTAGGCGCAGAAGGGTATTAGGCGGCCATCAGGGGTGTAGTACTGTACGCGGCATCGTTTCAGGCGTTCTGCATCGAGGTTGCTACCGTCCATGAAGGCCATGCCGGAAACCGTGAACATGTTGCCCCGAAGCCAGTCCAAAGCCTCGTCAAACGACATGACCCCGCCGATCTCATTCCCCTCCGCCGGAGGGGTGACGCGAAGCGCCGGGGTGGTCAAGCGGATCGGGTTACGGCGTCCGACTGTACCGGTAGCCCATTTGTTCAGCACGAAATCCCGGTCGCGCCTTATGACCTCTAACGGTTCGGCCACCGGCGGGCGGCAGCATTGCGCGCGCTCCGGCTCCGCGCCTTCGCAGCAGGCCATGCCTTCTTCACGTTGTACGTCCGTTGCCGTGGACGTGAGGGCGCCATCCCGCT
>JAISLZ010000033.1 GCA_031277015.1 Eubacteriales Family XIII. Incertae Sedis bacterium
CGCCGTGAAACGGCCCCTCTCCCCGAAAACTACGATTTTAATGCATAATATGATATCACTTTCCCTCAGATTTGTTAAGCACATATTTTTGCTTCCTTTCCCGATTGATGATATACTTATCATGCGCGCTTTTCGGCTTCACGGGAGTAGCGGGTGTCGCATTACGGCGGCGCAGGAGGTGGACAAGCAAATAGGAGTATTTTATTCAAATGAAAGCGACTTATATATCAAGGGAAAATAACGACGTGAAGTTCGACATAGCCTTCGACGCGGGCGAGTTCGAGGACGCGCAGATCGAGGTATACAAACGTACAAAGGGCAAGTTCAAAGTGGATGGGTTCCGCCCCGGCAAGGCGCCGCGCAAGATCATAGAGCAGCGCTTTGGAGAGGGCATATTCATGGAGGAGGCTATAGATGATCTCCTGAAAGCTTCGTATCCCAAGGCGTTGCGTGAGCTTGACGTGGATCCTATAGACCAACCGCGTATCGAGTTTTCCAAAGTGGCGAAGGGGGAGCCCTTTAACGCTACGGTCATTGTCGCCACTCCTCCCGACTTTGAGGTTAAAGACTATGAGGGCGTCGTGATCAAGGATGTCAAATATTATGTCACAGACGAGGACGTGGACGGGAGGCTGATGGAGTTCAGGAGGTCAAGATCACGTCTCGTTGATAAGGACGGTGAGGCCACGGACGGAGACACGGTGAATATCGACTACAAAGGCTCCATTGACGGTGTGCCGTTCAAGGGGGGCGCGGCCGAAGGGCAGAGCTTGAAGCTCGGTTCAGGATCGTTCATCCCGGGCTTTGAGGAACAGCTCATTGGAGCGAAAGCTGGCGATGAGGTCGAGGTCAAGGTTACTTTCCCGGAGGATTACAGCGCTAAGGAGCTTGCGGGCAAGGAGACCGTATTCGAGGTTAAGGTCAACGGGATTAAGGCCGAGGAGTTGCCGGAGCTCGATGATGAATTTGTATCCGATATCAGCGAATTTGAAACACTGGACGAGTTCAAGGCCGACATCAGGGTGAAGCTCGAGGAGCAGAACGAGCGGCGCGCCGAAGCGGAAAAGCGCAACTCGGCCCTCGAAGCCGTATACGACGCCAACGACATAGACATCCCGGACGTCATGATAGAGAACGAAAAAGACTCCATGGTTGATGAGTTCGCATCCCGGCTCAGACAGCAGGGCATGGATTTCGAGCAGTATATGAAGTACATAGGGGAGGACGTGGGGGATTTTCGCGAAGGGCGCGCGGACGACGCGAAGAAGCGTGTTAAGATGAGGCTTATCATCAAGGCCATCGCCAAGGATCAGGACTTTGATGCCTCGGAGGATGAGATTGCGGAAGAACTGAATAAGATGGCCGAGATGTACCACATGGAGCCGGACAAGTTAAAGGATGTCCTCGGTGAGGATCAGTTGGATATGTTGCGGGACGACATCAAAAACCGCAAGGCGGTGGATTACATCTACGAGTCCGCGGTGGTGGAGGGATAATATGGCATTGATACCTACAGTAATAGAGCAGACAGGTCAGGGTGAGCGGGCGTTCGATATATATTCGCGTCTGCTTAAGGACAGGATAGTATTTCTTGGGGAGGCGATTGACGATCATATCGCGAGTCTTGTTGTGGCGCAACTGTTGTTCCTAGAGGCCGAGGACGGGGAGAAGGACATCAATATGTACATCAACAGCCCCGGCGGACAGGTGTCCGCGGGCCTTGCGATTTACGACACGATGCAGTACATCAGGCCCGATGTGTCCACAATATGTATCGGGATGGCCGCGAGTATGGGTTCTTTTCTTCTCGCTGCGGGCGCGGCGGGCAAGCGTTTTTCCCTTCCGAACGCTGAGATCATGATTCATCAGCCTCTTGGCGGTGTGCAGGGCCAAGCTGAAGATATCAAGATCCACGCCGACCACATAGTTAAGACGCGCGAAAAACTGAACAGAATACTCTCGGAGCGTACGGGGCAGACTCTCGAGCGCATAGCGATCGATACAGACCGGGACAATTTCCTTACGGCTGAGCAGGCTAGGGAATACGGTCTGATAGATAAGGTGATAGAATCGCGGTGAAGGCGCGGTTCCCGCGGGCGAAAGTCTCAGGAGAGGAGCTAGGAGCGCAATAATAGAGGCAGTGAGGGAAATATGGCAAATAATGATGACGGCAAACAACTGAGATGCTCATTCTGCGGCAAGCCGCAGGATCAGGTAAGGAGGCTCATCGCGGGTTCGGACGTATACATCTGCGACGAGTGCGTCGGCCTGTGCAACGAGATAATAAGGGACGAGCTTGAGGCGGCGGGCAGGCTCGGGCCCCATATGCAAGGAGGGTACCCCGGAGGCGACGGCCTATATGTGCCGAAGCCGAAGGAAATATACGAGATGCTCTCGGATTACGTCATAGACCAGGACGAGGCTAAAAAGATACTCTCAGTGGCCGTATACAACCACTACAAGCGCATATTGTATGACGACGCGGACGATGGCGTGGAGATACAAAAGAGCAATATCGTAATGATGGGCCCGACCGGCTCCGGCAAGACATTGCTCGCGCAGACGCTTGCAAAGATATTTAACGTGCCTTTCGCGATAGCGGATGCGACGGCCCTCACCGAAGCTGGCTATGTGGGCGAGGATGTGGAGAACATCCTGCTGAAGCTCATTCAGGCTGCGGATGGCAACATTGAGCAGGCGCAGAAGGGCATCATATACGTCGACGAGATAGACAAGATCGCGAAGAAAACGGACAACGTATCGATCACGCGCGACGTGAGCGGCGAAGGTGTGCAGCAAGCCCTTTTGAAGATTATCGAGGGTACTGTCGCGAACGTTCCTCCGCAGGGTGGGCGTAAACATCCTCATATGGACTTCATACCATTCGATACGACGAACGTGCTGTTCATCTGCGGCGGGGCCTTCGACGGCCTAGACAAGATCATACGGCGCAGGCTCGGAGAGAAGACGATAGGGTTCAACTCCTACGAAAAAGATACCATCGCCTCCCCTGCCGGTGGCGGCGCGAACGGGCTGGATGGCGCGGATGCCAAGAAGAACGATGCGGAGATACTGAAAAGCGTTCAGTCGGAGGATCTGTTGAAATACGGCCTCATACCGGAGTTTATCGGCAGGTTGCCCGTTATGTGCACGTTGCACGAGCTCGGTAAAGATGCCCTTGTCCGCATTATCAACGAGCCGAAAAATTCGCTCATGAAACAGTACAAGAAGCTGTTCATGCTCGACAACGTGGAGCTCGAGTTCGAAGGCGGCGCGGTGACGAAGCTCGCGGAGAAGGCCGTCGAGCGCAAGACGGGCGCGCGCGGGCTGAGGAGCATCATAGAACACGTAATGACGGATATCATGTACGAGATACCCTCGCGCAGCGACATCAAGAGGGTTATAGTCACTGAGAGCACGATAGACAAAGGAGAAGGTCCGACGCTCGTGCTCACGGACAAGAAGCAACGCAAGTCCGGTAGCGCTGTCGTGAGTGCCGGCAAGGATGTCTCATAGACGGACGCCAATATGAGTTTTGTTTATAGGAGTGGAGAAGTTGGCTGACAATAACGAATGGGAAAAAGATAGATCCGGTGCGAATAATAATCAGGAGGATATAGAGGTCGCGCTTGCAGATGATGCAGAGGGCGTAGATGATAGGAGAGATATACAGGAGCTCATCGAGGAGCTCACTGCAGAGGAGCAGGGCGAATACAGGACGGGCCTCAGAGTCATGCCGCTCATTCCGCTTCGCGGGCTAGCGGTGTTCCCGTACATGGTGCTGCACTTCGATATAGGACGGGAAAAGTCCGTGAGCGCACTTGAAAAGGCGATGGTGCGCGATCAGATAGTGTTCCTCGCCGTGCAGAAGGATGCGGAGACGGACCTGCCCACGAAAGAGGACCTTTACGAGGTCGGATGCGTCGTGAAGATCAAGCAGATGCTAAAGCTGCCGGGGGACTCCATCCGGGTGCTCGTCGAGGGCGTGAGCCGTGGCGTTATCGACGAAATAGTGCAGGAGATACCGTTCTTCAAGGTCATAGTGAGGCAGATAGACGAGACTGACTATGACGCCCTGCCTAGCGGCATCGAAGCGCTCATGCGCACGGTTCTCGACAATTTTGAGAGTTACATCGAGGTGAGCGGCAAGCTGCCCCAGGACATGTTTGCGTCGGTAGCGTCGATAGAGCAGCCGGGTAGGCTGGCTGACGTCATCACCACGCATCTCGACGTCCGTATCGAGTCCAAGCAGCGCGTGCTGGAGGCGTTCGATCCGGAGGAGCGCCTGAACATATTGAATGAGATACTGTCCAAGGAAATAGAGATACTCAAGATAGAACAGGATATCAAGGAGAAGGTCCACAGCAAGATCAACAAGAGTCAGAAGGAATACTATCTTAGGGAACAGCTCCGCACGATACAGGAGGAGCTCGGAGAGGACGAGCAGATCGGGGATGAGATCAAAAACTGGCTTGACGAACTCGAAAAGCTGAATGTTTCCGAAAAAATCCACAAAAAAATAGAGAAGGAAATAAAGCGACTTTCAAAGATACAGCCTTCATCCGCTGAAGGCGGCGTGATACGCACCTACGTGGAGTGGGTGTTCCAGCTACCGTGGAACAAATATTCCGCTGGGGGCATAGACATCAAGGGCGCGTGCGACATCCTCGACGAAGATCACTACGGGCTCGAAAAGGTAAAAGAGCGCATTATCGAATACCTCTCCGTGATGGAGCTCGTAGAGACGATGAAGGCGCCGATAATATGTCTCGTCGGTCCTCCCGGCGTGGGAAAGACGTCTATCGCCAAGTCTATCGCGCGTGCGGTCGGGCGTGAGTTCGTGCGCATGTCGCTCGGCGGAGTGAGGGACGAGGCCGAGATCAGGGGGCACAGGCGCACGTATATCGGCGCGATCCCGGGGCGTGTCATCAACGGCATGAAGGAAGCCGGATCGATGGATCCCGTATTCCTCTTTGACGAGGTGGACAAGATAGGCGCCGATTTTAGAGGCGATCCCGCGTCCGCTCTGCTCGAGGTGCTCGACCCGGAACAGAACAAGGAGTTTACGGACCACTACCTCGAGTTTCCTTTCGACCTCTCCAAGGTGCTCTTTATCACGACGGCGAATACGCTCGATACGATACCGCGGCCCCTCCTCGACCGCATGGAGGTGATAGAGGTGCCTGGGTATACCGAGGAGGAAAAGGTACAGATCGCGGAGCGTTACCTCGTGCCCAAGCAGATGAAGGAGCACGGCATACAGGACGAGAAGATACGCATGTCCGAAGGCGCGATACGCGACATCATCAATTACTATACGCGCGAGTCCGGCGTGCGTGGTCTGGAGCGCGAGATAGCGGGCGTATTCCGCAAGGCGGCGCGGCGCGTGGTCGAGGACAGGTCCGAGAAGAAAAAAACGAATATCAGCGTAAGGGGTGGCAATATCGAAAAATATCTCGGTAAGAAGCGCTTCCGCTACGACGTGATAGAGGCGGAACAGCTCGTGGGTACGACTACGGGACTCGCGTGGACCATCGTCGGAGGCACCACCTTGTCCATAGAGACGACTCGAATACCTGGGACCGGCCAACTCGCGCTGACGGGCCAGCTCGGTGACGTCATGAAGGAGAGCGCGAGGGCAGGCGTCAGTTACATACGTTCCATCGCTGACAGGCTCGGCATCAGAAAGGATTTCTACAAGACGGACGACATGCACATCCATATCCCTGAGGGTGCGACGCCTAAGGACGGCCCGTCCGCAGGCGTCACGATGTGTACAGCCATGATATCCTGCCTCACGGGCATACCGGCGCGCCAGGATGTGGCGATGACGGGTGAGATTACTCTCAGGGGTACGATACTTCCGGTAGGGGGGATACGTGAAAAGGTTCTCGCCGCGCATAGGGCAGGCATCAGGAAGGTATTGCTGCCTAAGCAGAACGAGCGCGATATAGACGATATACCATTGACTGTGCGTCGGAAGATGGAGTTCGTTCTCATAGGCCACGCGGACGACGCACTTAGGCATGTGCTCGCGCGTATGCCTAAGAAACGGGCAGCCGCAGGTACGGGCAAGGCCGCGGCGAAGAAGATGGCGGCCCGGCAATAGATGAAGATTGTTTCGGCGGAGCTTCTTGCGGTGGCGGCGAAGGAACAGCAGTATCCGCCTGAGGGGCCACCCGAGATAGCGTTCGTGGGCAGGTCCAACGTAGGAAAGAGCTCGTTGCTCAATCTTCTGGCCGGGCGTAAGGCGCTCGCGAAGGTGAGCGGTAGTCCTGGTAAGACACGAACTATCAACTTTTATGAGGTGAACGGCGGCAAGTTCCGTATAGTGGACCTCCCGGGGTACGGCTACGCGAAGGTCGCGAAATCCGAGTCCGCGGGCTGGGGCACCATGATAGAACGCTACATGCTTGGTCGAAAGACTTTGAAAAAAGCCGTGATGTTATGCGACATCAGGCATGAGCCGTCCGCGCAGGACGTACAGATGTACGGGTGGCTGGCGCATTACGGCATGGATGGGCTCATCGCCGCAACGAAGGCGGACAAGGTCCCGAGGAGCGCTCTCGTCCGCCATGCCCAGGCCATAAGAAAGGCCCTGGTAGCGGGACAGGACGCGGTCATAGTTCCCGTCTCCGCTCTTAAAAAAACTGGAGTCGGCGAACTGCTCGCTGAAATAGGGAAGGCGCTGAATGAGTGAGATAACGGACAAATACAGACTGAACGACGTGATGTTCGCGCGTGAGCAAATAGAAGGCCGCGCCGTCGAGATAGGACGGCAGATCGCACGCGACTACGAAGGTGAGGAGGTCGTATTCATCGGCATCCTGCGCGGCGCGTTCATGTGGCTCAGCGAGATCGTCAAGTCCGTGGACCTTGAGGTGCTCATCGACTTCATGGTCGTATCGAGCTACGGCGCGGCCACGAAGGCGAGTGGTGTCGTGCGCATAGACAAGGACCTCTCAGAGGATGTCGAAGGCAAGCACGTGATACTCGTTGAGGACATCGTCGATACCGGCATGACGCTTAATTATCTTAAGGAATACCTGGAAGGCAAGGGGACCGCGTCCGTCAGAATATGCTCGCTACTGGACAAACCGAGCAGACGCGAGGTGCCGGTGGATATAGACTACCTCGGATTTACCGTGGACAACGTGTTCATCGTAGGCTACGGTCTCGATGTGGCGCAGCGCTACAGGAACCTGCCTTACATCACGTCGGTGCGGGTTGACGGGTAATATAAGAATGAAGAAAAATAATGGTATTGGTATTTGTGAGGGAAAAGGCCGGGTTTGACCGGCAGTGAGGAGACGAATGATGGGTTATAAGGTAGGCATAGGGGTATCCAACAAGCACCTGCATCTCAGCGAGGAGCATCTCGCGGCGCTGTTCGGCGCAGGCTACGCGCTGACGCCATACAAGGAGCTCGTACAGCCTGGGCAATACGCGGCCGAGGAAAAGGTGGACATCGTAGGGCCCAAGGGTGCCATCAAAGGATTGCGCATCATCGGACCGACGAGGTCGCAGACGCAGGTAGAACTTTCCGTCACCGACGCGAGGGGCATGGGACTGTCTCCTCCCGTGGTGGAGTCGGGGCACCTGAGCGGTACCCCCGGAGTAAAGGTCATCGGGCCCGTTGGGGAAGTAGATCTGAACGAAGGTGTCATGATAGCGCTCAGGCACATACATCTGAACCCGCGGCAGGCGGAGGACGCGGGGCTGAAGGATCACGATCTCGTGGACGTAGCCACCTACGGCGGACGTCCGCTCATCTTTCAGGATGTGGTGATACGCGCGGGAGACGCGCATGAACGCGAATTTCACATCGACACTGACGAGGCCAACGCCGCCGGCCTGGCTAGCGGTGACGAGGTGGAGGTAATACGCAAGCGTGATGGCATAAGGAGCGGATCATAGATGGCAAACAAAAACAAGCGGACAAAGGCGCGCAGAGAGAAGGAGATCAAGGAGGCCAAGCAAAAGAAGGTAGCCGAGAAGCCTATACACAAGAGACCATGGATATGGATAGCTCTCGCGGCTCTCGTCATAGGCATAGTCGTTCCAAGCGTATATCAGCACAATAAACAGGTGATAGAGGAAACGGAAGCGAGACAGGAGAGGGAATCCCTTGTCTGGGAGAGCGTGCTGACGGCTATGGGGGAGATGGGAGTCACGGAATCCGCCATATCGGGCAAGTCATTTGACATCAGGTCGTCGGCGAATAACGACACGTATGACTATGCGCTTGCGACGGTCGTCACGGACGTGAGGACACTTGTAGCGTCGTCCATGTACGATTCAACGCAGAACGCGTGGGTATGCACACAGATCACGAACGAGGACGGCTCGCATATATACTGGACTTACTTCAATCAGGGTGTAGAGAATGCGACGCAGGCCGCGGTCGTCGGTGCGAATGGCGCGATGGAGATGCAGCCGATTTACGATTACGCCACGGATGAGCCGGTGCCTGGCGCTACGACGGGCGCGGCAGTGGAAACGCCTACGGACGCGGCGGTAGAATAAAGTAAAAAGATGCTGCGCAGGAGATACAAAAATGAAGAATGTTAATATAGCCATCCTCGGCCTTGGTAACATCGGCACAGGGGTCTACAAAGCCCTGGCCATGAACGGCGCCCATATAGCAAGCACGACGGGACTGGACATCACCGTTGCGAAGATATTCGAAAAGGATACGGACAGGGATCGAGGCATAGATGTGGCCCCTTCCTTGTTCACTCAGGACGAGGGCGACATATTCGGCGATCCGGCTATAGATATCGTCGTGGAGCTCATCGGCGGTGTGGACTTCGCTACATCCCTCATGTTCAAAGCTGTCGCGGCGGGCAAACACGTGGTCACCGCGAACAAGGCGGCGCTAGCGGCGAACTTCGAGCAACTGACCGGTACGGCCGAGGGCGCGGGAGTCATGCTCCGGTACGAAGCGAGCGTCGGGGGCGGCATACCTATCATCGGCCCGCTCACGACTTCGCTTCTCGCGAATCGCTATGAGGAACTCATGGGCATATTAAACGGTACGACCAATTACATACTCACTAAAATGACCCAGGAAGGTCGCCCCTACGGAGAAGTTTTGCAAGAAGCTCAAGCGAAAGGTTTTGCTGAGGCTGACCCCTCCGGCGACGTGGAAGGCGAAGATCTCGCGAACAAGCTTTCCATCCTCATGTCCCTCGTGTTTGGCAAGCGAGTGCTACCTTCAGACATCCCTACCACGGGTATTACGGGCATCACTATGGATGACATCAGGGACGCTGAGAAGGCAGACTGTGTGATCAAGCTCGTGGCGAGCGCGTTCAGGCAGGGTGACGGGGCCGAATGTTTCATACAGCCGGTACTACTGAATAAGGGCCACCCGCTCGCCAGCGTCAACGACGAATACAACGCGTTGTACATCAAGGGCAATGCCGTGGACGATCTCATGTTTTACGGCAAGGGCGCCGGCCCGCTGCCGACGGCGAGCGCCGTGCTCGGCGACGTCATTGAGATAGGGAGGGCTATAGGATGAATCGCTACAAGGAATGGCTGAAACTCCAGGAGAAGCAGACGGGCAAGACGTTTGAGGAATTCTGGGAGAAATATTGCGACGCGGAGAAGAAGATATATGCGGAGATACTAACGGCGCCGGACGAGCCCGTGGAGGGGACGTTTGCGGAGCTTGTGGCGAAGTACGACGTCGATCCCGTGCTTTTCATGGGTTTCCTGGACGGGATAAACACTAGCGTCAAGGAGGGGATAGAGAATCTTGAAGCCGTAGAAGACGAAACGGCCATCTCTCTAAAGATCGACATACCTAAGCTGTATTTCAACATGCAGGTTGCGGAAGCCGAGCATCTTTATACCCTGCCCGAATGGGACGGCATACTTACAGAGGAGGAGCGTGATGGGATCGTGAAGGAATACAAACGCTCCCGCACCGTGCGCGTGGAAAAGAGGCCTGGCCGTAACGAACTCTGCCCCTGCGGTAGCGGTAGAAAATACAAGAAGTGCTGCGGCAAGGCTGTGTAGCTATTGCATTAGGCGTAAGCGTGTTATATCATTAGCAATGTTCGCGCTTGACGATGATTGACAAATACAAATCAATAATTTGATTGTAGTTATAGGTTTTATTTCAGGGGCGCGGGCCGGAATGCCCGCGGACGAAAGGAAGGAACGGTAATGAGCACAAAAGTAGGTATCAACGGATTCGGCAGGATAGGACGCAACGCTTTCAAGGCGGCGATCCAGAAGGGAGCCGACTTTGACATAGTGGCGATCAACGACGTGACGGACCCCAGGACATTGGCTCATCTGCTGAAATACGACAGTATTTTCGGCGCCTTTGCCGGTACGGTCGAAGCGAAGGATGACGCGATAGTCGTGAACGGTAAAGAAATCAAAATCACCGCCGTGCGCAACCCCGCGGAGTTGCCGTGGAAGGAACTCGGGGTGGAAGTCGTTCTCGAATCCACCGGGCTGTTCACGAAGAAGCCCGACGCTGAGAAGCATCTGCAGGCTGGCGCGAAGAAGGTCATCATATCCGCGCCCGCCACGGATGAAGATATCACGGTCGTAATGGGCGTCAACGAGGACAAATATGATCCCGCGAGCCACCACGTCCTCTCCAACGCGTCATGCACGACGAACTGCCTCGCTCCCGTCGCGAAGATCATCGACAAGAACTGGGGTATCGTAGAAGGGCTCATGACTACGGTCCATTCCTATACGAACGACCAGAAGATACTTGACCAGCCGCACAAGGACCTGCGCAGGGCGAGAGCGGCGGCCATGGCCATCATCCCGACCACGACCGGCGCGGCGAAGGCGGTTGCCCTCGTGCTCCCTCAGCTCAAAGGCAAGCTGAACGGCATGGCCATGCGCGTCCCGACGCCGGCCGTCTCAGTGGTGGACGTGGTATTCAAGCTCGACATGGAGGCCGATAAGGCGCAGATCAACAAGGCCTTAAAGGACGCCGCGGAAGGCGACATGAAGGGCATCCTCGGATACTCGGACGACCCGCTCGTGTCGATAGACTACAAGGGCGACCCGCGCTCGTCCATCGTCGACGGCCTGTCCACGATGTTCGTAGACAGCAAGTTCGTCAAGATTGTGTCGTGGTACGACAACGAGTGGGGCTATTCCAATAGGGCGGTGGACCTCATCGAGTACGTGATATCCAAGGGGCTGTAAAGCGATGAAGAAAACGGTCAGGGACATAAGTTTTGAAGGGAAAAGGGCGCTCGTCAGATGTGACTTCAACGTCCCCCTTGAAGACGGAAAGATCACCGACGATACGCGGATAGTTGGCGCTTTGCCTACTATCCGTTACCTTTTGGAGCATGGCGCAGCCGTCATCCTCATGTCGCACCTCGGGCGTCCAAAGGGCGAGGCCAAGCCGGAATTCAGCCTGAAGCCCGTCGCGGACGAGCTCTCCAGGAAGCTCGGGGTGGACGTGTGGTTCAGGAGCGTACCTACGGTCGTGGACGGCGAGGTCAAAGAAAAGGCTGCCGCCTTGCAGCCCGGCGAGGTCGTGCTACTCGAAAATACGCGCTACATCGCGGGGGAGACGAAGAACGACGGCGCCTTCGCGAAGGAGCTTGCCTCGCTCGCGGACGTGTTCGTGAACGACGCTTTCGGCTCCGCTCACCGCGCGCACAGCTCCACGGCGGGCGTGGCAAGCTACCTCCCGACAGTCATGGGTTTTCTCATAGAAAAGGAAGTCAAATACCTGGGCGGCGCGCTCACGGCGCCGAAGCGGCCGTTCATAGCCATACTCGGCGGCGCGAAGGTCGCCGACAAGATACTCGTCATAGAGAGCCTGATAGGGAAGGCGGATACGCTCATCATCGGCGGCGGCATGGCGTACACCTTCTTCAAGGCGAAGGGGTACGAGATCGGCTCGTCGCTGCTCGACGCGGACAGCGTGGAGTTCGCGGCCGGCCTTATGGAGAAGGCCGAGGCGAAGGGCGTGGAGTTCCTCCTGCCCGTCGACATCGTGGCCGGGGATGAGTTTGGGGAAGACACGCCGCACGCGGACTATGCGGCGAACGCCATACCGCAGAGCCGAATGGGGCTCGACATAGGGCCTCAGACGAGGAAGCTGTTCGCCGATCGCATCCTCGGCGCGGGGACCGTGCTGTGGAACGGGCCTATGGGCGTGTTCGAGATGGACGCTTTCGCCGCGGGCACGAAAGCCGTGGCGGAGGCCATGGCCGAGGCGACGGAGAAGTCGGGCGCGGTGACTATCATCGGCGGAGGCGACAGCGCAGCGGCCGTGGAGAAGTTCGGCCTTGCGGCAAAGATGTCCCACGTTTCGACGGGGGGCGGCGCTTCGCTCGAATTCATAGAGGGCAAGGAACTGCCCGGCATATCGGTATGTGAGGACAGGTGATTGATCATGGCAAGGAAGAAACTGATAGCAGGCAACTGGAAGATGTACAAAACCATGGCGGAGGCCGTCCGTTTTGCGGAGGAATTCACCGGGATATATGGCGGCGGCGACCATGAGGTGGCCATATGCGCGCCGTTCACGCAGCTCGCCGTGCTGAAGGCGGCCTTCGCGGGCTCGGACGTGAAGCTCGGCGCGCAGAACATGCACTTCGAGGAGGAAGGCGCTTACACAGGGGAAATATCCCCCGCCATGCTCACGGAGATAGGCGTTGACTACGTCGTCATCGGCCACTCGGAGCGCAGGCAGTACTTCGCCGAGACGGACGAGACGGTCAACAAAAAAGTGAAGAAGGCGTTTGCGCATGGGCTCGCGCCGATAATGTGCGTGGGTGAGGTCCTGGAGCAGCGCGACGAGGGCGTGCACTTCGATGTCGTGAAAACGCAGGTCGAAGGCGGGATATCCGGGCTTCGCGAGGGCGACGTGAAGCGCCTCGTCATAGCCTACGAACCTGTGTGGGCCATAGGCACGGGCCGCACGGCCACGGGCGACCAGGCCGAGGAGATGTGCGCCTTTATACGCGAGGTCGTGCGATCCATCAGCGGCGACGAAGCGGCGGAAGGCCTTCGCGTGCAGTACGGCGGCAGCGTCAAGCCGGCAAATGCCATCGAGCTCATGACGAAGGGTAACATAGATGGAGCGCTCGTCGGGGGGGCAAGCCTCGTACCCGCCGATTTCAAAGCGATTATAGAGTATTGACATAGCATTGGGAGGGTAAATGATGGAGATTTTGCAAATTCTTACTCCAATATGCGCGGCGGCAGGGCTGGTCACGGCGTTGCTTCTCGGGATATGGATCAGGAAAAACGATGAAGGCAGTGACAGAATGTCCGAAATAGCCGGTTTCATTCGCAAGGGCGCGATGGCATTCCTCCGGAGGGAATATGTGTATATGGCCGTCGTCATCGTCATCATATTCTTAGTGCTGTTTTTCCTCATCGGGCACACCACTGCTCTGCTCTACGTCGTGGGCGCGCTATGTTCGGTGCTCGCGGGTTTCTTCGGCATGAAGGTCGCCACTTGGGGCAATGTGCGCACTGCCAACGCCGCGTTGACAGGTGGCCTGCCGCCAGCGCTGAAGGTGGCGTTCAGGAGCGGCGCCGTCATGGGGCTGTGTGTCGTCGGGCTCGGCCTGCTCGGGCTGGGGGTGATATTCATCGCGCTCGGCGTGGACAAGGTCGAGGTCATCACGGGATTTGGTCTCGGGGCTTCTTCCATGGCCCTGTTCGGACGCGTGGGTGGCGGCATCTATACGAAGGCTGCGGATGTCGGCGCCGATCTCGTCGGCAAGGTTGAGGCGGGCATCCCCGAGGACGACCCCCGCAATCCCGCCGTCATAGCCGACAACGTAGGAGACAATGTAGGCGATGTCGCGGGCATGGGCTCCGACCTGTTTGAGTCGTATGTCGGCTCGATTATCTCGGCCATCACCCTTGCCGTCTTCGTGAAGGATATCACGCCGCAGTTCGGAGACAAATTTGAACTGCCTCCGTTTGAGGGCAGCATCTTCCCTCTGTTCCTCGCCGCCATAGGGGTGATCGCGTCGATCATCGCGATATTCTTCGTCAGGGGCAAGGAGGGCGGCAACCCCGCTACGGCCATGAATATAGGCACATACGTCAGTACCGCTATCATCATAGTCGCATCTCTCGTGATGAGCCATTACATCTTCGGCAATTTCAACTGCGCTATAGCGGTCATAGCGGGTCTCATAGTGGGTACTGCCATAGGAAAGATCACGGAGGTATACACCTCGGCTGACTACAAGTCAGTCAAGTCCATAGCCAGCCAGTGCCTTACGGGAGAGGCCACGACGATCATCAGCGGCATAGGCGTCGGCATGATATCTACGGTCTGGCCCATACTCTGCATCGCCGCAGGCATCTGGGCCGCACACGCGTTCGCGGGCATCTACGGCATAGCGCTCGCCGCTGTCGGCATGCTGTCGACCACGGGCATGGTAGTCGCCGTCGACGCCTACGGGCCAGTATCCGACAATGCCGGCGGCATAGCCGAGATGGCGGAGCTTCCGAAGGATGTGCGTGTCATCACGGACAAACTGGATTCTGTGGGCAACACGACGGCCGCGATAGGCAAGGGCTTCGCTATAGGATCGGCCGCGCTGACGGCCCTGGCTCTGTTCGCGTCCTATTCTCAGGTTGTCGGGCTACAGTCCATTGACCTGCTGAACCACTATGTCGTGATAGGGCTTCTCATCGGTGCGATGCTTCCCTTCCTGTTCTCGGCCCTTACGATGAACAGCGTAGGCTACGCCGCCAAGCAGATGATAGACGAGGTCAGGCGTCAGTTCCGTGAGGACAAAGGCATCATGGAGGGCACATCGCTCCCCGACTACGAGCGCTGCGTCGACATATCGACGAGGGCCGCTTTGAAAGAGATGATCGCCCCTGGACTGCTCGCCATCGCCGCACCGATCATTGTCGGCGTGCTGCTGGGCCCGGCGGCTCTCGGCGGCCTGCTTGCGGGCGCGCTCGCCGCAGGCGTGCTGCTTGCCATCATGATGGCCAACGCCGGAGGCGCGTGGGACAACGCGAAGAAGCATATAGAGGAAGGCAACCACGGAGGCAAGGGCAGCGCCGCGCACAAGGCGGCCGTAGTCGGCGACACCGTAGGTGATCCTTTCAAGGATACCTCCGGCCCGTCGCTGAACATCCTCATCAAGCTGATGACGATAGTCGCGGTGGTTTTCGCGCCCCTGTTTCTTTCATAAGCCCGATAAAGGCCTTGCGCGCGTGAATACTTTGTGATATTATTAACAAAAATTTTTGTTCGGGTCAGGAGGTAGACTTTGGAACTCTTACTTAAAATATTGTTGCTCGTGGCTTGTGTGGTCATGATCGCCAGCGTTCTTCTTCAGCAGGGTAATAGCTCCGGGCTTTCGGGCTCGATAGGCGGCGGGGCGGAACAGCTCTTTGGCAAGAAGAAAAGCCGCGGCTACGAGTCGCTGCTGACAAAGGTCACGCTCGGCGGGGCGATCGTCTTTATCGCTTGTTCGCTTATCATAGTAGCCATGGAGGGCAGGGCGGCGGGCTGATATCTCTGAATATGCCTGACGCGCGCAGTGCCGTTTGATGTATTCCGTGTATTGTTTTTTCGGAGGAGAGTAGGCTATGGAATCCATTTTATCCGCGCTTTTTGTAATTCTTGTAGTGTTCCTGGTGCTCGTCATACTGTACGTGCTCATGAGGATAGTTACGGCCATCGTCCACGTAGTTGAGGCGAACATCATTTCCTCAGGCGAAACCGGAAAGGAGGGCGGCAGATAATGTTCAGTGAATCCTTCGAAAAACTCATAGACAGTTCCGGCTTTGCGCACATGACGTGGCAGTCGGCGGTGATGATGGTCATCGCCGCGATCCTCATTTATCTCGCCATCAAGAAGCAGTACGAGCCTTTGCTCCTGCTGCCTATCGCCTTCGGCATGATGCTGACGAACCTGCCTCTCGGCGACATGATGCATATGGAGTTTTTTCAGGACCCGTCAGGCCATATAGATATCTCCGCTGTACTGCATGCCATAGGGACGGATGGGCCCGTCGGGGGCCTGCTCGACATTCTTTATCTCGGCGTGAAGCTCGGCATATATCCTTCGCTCATCTTCATGGGCGTCGGAGCGATGACGGACTTCGGCCCGCTGATCGCCAGGCCCAGCTCGCTCTTCATGGGAGCGGGCGCGCAGTTCGGCATCGCTATGGCCTTCCTCATCGCCTTGGGACTCGGGTTCACGAACCATGAGGCGGCGTCGATTGGGATCATCGGCGGGGCTGACGGCCCGACGGCCATCTTCCTCACGACGAAGCTCGCTCCGCACCTTCTGGCGCCGATAGCTATCGCGGCGTACTCTTACATGGCGCTCATACCGCTCATACAGCCGCCCTTCATGAAGCTTCTGACCACGAAGAAGGAGCGCGAGATCAAGATGGAGCAACTAAGGCCCGTTTCGAAACTCGAAAAGCTGGTATTCGCTGTTGC
>JAISLZ010000002.1 GCA_031277015.1 Eubacteriales Family XIII. Incertae Sedis bacterium
GAATATGAACAGTGTGGCCACCCCCGCTGCGCTAAGGGCGGCGGCGACGGGCATAGTGGCTGTATTCCCAAACATCGAAAAACTGTACAGCAGGCAGAACAGCCCAAGTGAGGACAGTATGACCGACGGCTTGTCCAGGGAGACGGGTTTTGCCTCGCCGAAGTTTTTCATGGAAACCGCCGCAAACGGTATGATCGCCGCCGACAGCGCCGCGATTATCAGGAACATGGCGTGCCAACCCACTTCGTCCGTGAGTACGCCCGAAATCACCGGCCCTATGGCGGGCGCGAACATGATCACGAAGCTGTAGAGCCCCATAGCCGACCCGCGTTTTTCGTGCGCGAACAGCAGCAGCAGAATAGTCATCGACATCGGCAGCATTACGCCGGCGCATACCGCCTGAAGGATGCGCCCCGCGAGCAGCATCTCGAAATTCACGCCCCAAGCCGCTAGCAGGCTTCCCGCAAAGAACAGGGCGAAAACCGATATGAACAGCTTCCTTGGCGAGAACCGGTCCATCAAAAACGCGGATATGGCTATAACGATGGCATTGACGAGAGTGAAGCCTGACACGAGCCACTGCACTGTAGTCGCGTCCACGTGCGTTTCGAGCATGATAGCCGGAAGCGCCGGCGTGATCAACGTCTGGTTCAGCACCGAGATGAACGCGCCGATTATAAGCACAGCCGAGACAGCTTTTTGTTCTTTCGTCATGATAGAATATCTTTCATAGCATCATACTTCGAACCATAATTACGCAAACTCCCCGATGAAGCTGAATGTGCCGGATTCCACGAGACGCACGGGCTCTATCGCGCCTGCGAGTTCATGGCTTCCACGGGCGGGCGGGCGTATGTTCACGAGTTTGCCGCCTGGCGTGCGCCCCGTTAGCATGGATTCGTCCGTCTTGCTCGGGCCCTCTATGAGCACATCGTAAATCCTGCCGAGCATGGCGCGGTTCTTCTCCGCTGCTATCGCGTTCAGTCGCGAGACCATGCGGTCAAAACGCGCGTGGGCCACGACAGCAGGCACCCTGCCTTCGTATTCCGCGGCGGGCGTGCCCTCGCGCGGCGAGTACAGGAAGGTGAAGGCCGCGTCGAAGCGCACTCGTTCTATCACGTCCATCGTTTCCTCGAAGTCAGCGTCAGTTTCGCCCGGAAAGCCGACGATGAAGTCCGTGGTTATGACGATTTCGGGCAGCGCCGCGCGGAGCTTTTCCGTCAGGGCTATATAGTATTCTTTGGAGTACCCTCTGTTCATGCGGCGCAGCACATCGGCGCTGCCCGACTGTATAGGCAGGTGTATGGATGGGCAGAGACGGCGCGCCGTCCTGTAGCAGTCTATGAGCCCGTCCGACAGATCCTTGGGGTGAGAGGTCATGAAACGTATTCTCTCAATGCCGGGAACGGCGTCCAGCATCCGGATGAGCGACGGAAAGCCCGTTCCTCCGCTATCCGGTGACCTGTACGAATTCACGTTCTGTCCAAGCAGAGTGATCTCGCGGACGCCGTCTGCCGCAAGCGCCTCCACCTCGCACAGTATAGCCTCGGGCCTGCGGCTGCGCTCACGCCCGCGGGCGAGCGGCACGATGCAGTAGGTGCAGAAATTGTTGCAGCCGTAAGTGATGTTGACAAAGGCCGAGAATGGACGCGCACGGCGCGACGGCAGCCCTTCGGCGATCTCTCCCGCGTCCGTCCTGATATCCACCAGGGCGCTGTGCCACGGCGGGGATACCTGATCGGCCACGCGCCCCTTGCGTGCATTTAGCGCGCCGGCGAGCATGGACGGGAAAGCCTCGATGTTCATGGTCCCGAACACGATGTCGACCCACGGGAACCGGCGCTGTATGTCGCTGACGATGTGCGGCTGCTGCATCATGCAGCCGCAGACGGCGACAATCTTGCACGGGTCTGCCTCTTTCGCCTTCTTTATCTGGCCGAGCGTGCCGAAGAACTTGTTGTCCGCATTCTCGCGTACGCTGCATGTGTTCACGACTATGACGTCTGCCGCGAGCCTGGCGGCAGAGAGCGCCTGAGCCTTGCCGCCGCATCCTTGCGCCGCCTGTGCGGGCGCGCGCTCATACCCGAGCTCCTCAAGCATGCCGGCCACGGTTTCGCTGTCGCGCTCGTTCATCTGGCAGCCCATCGTCTCGATGAGATAATATTGACGAATGTTGTTGACTTTCTTCATACCAGGCGCCAAATACTAAATAGAATCCGCCCTGTAGAGGCGGATTCAAACCCTTGCAAGCCGCCAACCCGAAGCGGCTGTCTCTTTGTCACCATTATATTACATCCCCCCAAAAAATCAAGCATGATTTTTCACGGCATGGTAAAATACCTTCTATGCGATAGTAGCTACTAGCCATCGCAGCGAGAATAAAAAGGAAACAGGATGGAGAAAAAACAAGTAAGCTATTATATGAAGAAGAGTCACCTTGACGAGATACGGCGCGCTGCCGAGACCATAGGCGCGGTCATACGGCCGACGCCGCTCGTGTTCAGCGACTATTACAGCGGTGAGCACGGCTGCGAGGTATACATCAAGCCCGAACACCTCCAGGTGACGGGGTCATTCAAGATACGGGGCGCGTACAACAAGATAGCGAACCTGGACGAGAAGGAGCTGCAGCGCGGCGTGATAGCTTCGTCGGCCGGCAACCACGCGCAAGGGGTCGCTATGTCGGCGTGTATGATGAATATCCCCGCTACCATAGTCATGCCGGGCATCACGCCCCTTCTGAAGGTCAACGCGACAAAGGCGTACGGCGCCGAGGTCATACTCCACGGCGACGTCTACGACGAAAGCTTCAACAAAGCGGTGGAACTGGCCGAACGCAACGATTTTACATTCATCCACCCGTTCGACGACTA
>JAISLZ010000020.1 GCA_031277015.1 Eubacteriales Family XIII. Incertae Sedis bacterium
ACGGCGGCCGCCGCCGCGAATATGCCGAAGCGCCTCAGCGCGGCAAGGTCGAACACGCGGGCGCTCTTCCTGATTATCATCGTGGCGATGAGAAAAGAGACCACGGCCCCGATAACGGCGCCCAAGACAGCATACGTGTTGACGTAGGTCATGGGGTCGGCGGGCTGCTGCCCGTCAGGGGATAATCTCACCGGATCCTGTGATGCAAATATCACGGCGAACAGGAACATGCCTATGGCGGACACGGCGAAAGCGAATATGTGCTCCACGGGGCGGGCTGTGATAGGCATGCCCGCGCGCTCCGCTTTGAACCGCATGAACACGAAGTAGGAGGCGGCCAAGACCAATACGGACACGGCCAGATATACAGGCATGCCCACGTACAGCGGGACGACTTCGCCCGCCCCCACAACGATGGTATTGACGTCGATGCCGCTCAGGAAGTACGTGAGGGGATGGAGATACAAGCCCGCGCTCATGAAGTCGCTTTCCCCCGACATACCGAACATGGATTCAGTGACTATCGCGGCGGCGCTGCCATAGATGGCGATCCACGCGAAATTGAACACCCCGGCGGTCAGCATATGCGCGGGAGTGGTGCCGGAGACCATGCCCGCAAGCACGCTCACCGCGTAGGTGAAGAATACCGTTATGCAGACGGCGACTAGCCAGGTCAGCCAACTTGCCATCAGACTGGGCGCGTCCGACCTCGCCGCGATCAGAGGCAGCAAGGACAGGACGGCCGCTATGAACGGCACGAATATCAGCAGCAGGCCGGACACGAAATTGCTGAAGAACAGCGCGCGTTTCCTGACAGGGAACGCGTGCAAAGCCGACAGCGCCGCAGGCGAGTGCATGTAGCGGAATACTGCGATGGCCACCACCGCGGCGAATATCATGCCGATGAAAGCGAAAGCGCTGTAATTAATTGGCGACGCGTGTATGATCGTTGTCGACTCTTCGCCGGAAATAATAGTTTCCTGTTGAAGAGGCGGCGATATGATCCACGTGACAGGCCCCATAGCGACGTATATCAGCAGGGACACGAGCCCTATCGGCCAGAACCTCCTGATGTTCTCGCGCACTATCGCGCCGGAAACGGCGCCGTCTCTATCTTTGACGTGATTGTCGCTGATATTTACATTATTCTCCATAGCGCTGTTCCCGGCTCCGCCTTCACCCGATGATAGATTTGACAGCATCGTTCTCACCTCCGAGTTCGTAAACAAAGACTTCTTCGAGCGTCATAGGCACCATGTCGAATACGAGCGGGCGCTTCTCGTCACGCCACCGAAGCAGTTCGTCCCGCTCGCCCTTCACTATGAGGTAGTCGACGGAGCCGACGGAGCTGATCTTCCTCACGCTCGCCCGCGTGTCTAGCTCGTCGTACGCGCCCTTCGCCGCGTCCCGCTCCGCGCCGAACGAGACCTGCAACTTGTGTATACCCGATGTCATGTCGTCGAGCTCGCGCTCGAGTTTCATGGCGCCGTGGTCGATGATGCCTATCCTGTCGCAGAACCCTTCCATCTCGCGCAGGTTGTGCGACGACACGAGCGTCGTCATGCCGCGGTCGGCGGACGCGCCGACTATGTGCTCCCAGACCTTCCGCCTCGCGACCGGGTCAAGCCCGTCTATGGGCTCGTCGAGCAGCAGGCAGTCCGGCTCCGTAGCGAGCGCCATCGCGAACACGGCCTGCTTGCGCATGCCCTTGGAGAACCGCGACAGTTTCTGCCCCCGGTCCAGCCCGAACGCGGACGCTATCCCCCCGAACGTTTCGGCGTCCCAACGGCTGTACAGGCCGCGCAGCAGCCGTTCAGCCTCGTTCATGCTGTACGCCGAATAATACCCGAGGTCATCCGGTATGAACGCGATCCTGTCCTTGACGCGAATGTTGTCGCCCACGGGCATGCCGAATATTTCGGCCTTGCCGCCATCCGCGGACAGCACGCCCGCGAGCAGTTTCAGTATCGTCGTCTTGCCCGCGCCGTTCGTGCCGACGAGCCCGTAGATGGAACCGCCCGGCACATCCATGTCCACTCCGTCAAGCGCGCGGAATCCGTCAAAATCCTTCACAAGGCCGCTCACCTTTATCATCTCGCGGCGCCTCCTCTCTTCACTCCGGGCAGCAGCCCGTCAAGTTCCTCTTTTGCGATCCTGCGTACGGCTTTCACGTCACGCGTCAGATAGTAGAGCTCACGCAGCGCGTCAGCGAGCGCAAGGCGCGGTCCGGCGAGAAGGCTCTCGTCTATCATGCCGCCGGACGCCGCCATAGCGAAGGTGCCCACGCCCGCCACCGTGTAGACGTAGCCCTGCCGCTCGAGTTCATGGAAGGCCTTCTGCACCGTATTCGGGTTGACCGTGAGCGCCTTTGACAGGTCGCGCACGGACGGGAGCTTCTCGTCGGGCGCAATGGCCCCCGCGAGTATCCGCCCCTTCATGCCGTCCACCACCTGCTCGTATATCGAGCGGCGGCTCTTCATGTCTATCTCAAACATCACCTTGCCCCCCGCGTTCCCATCCGCGCTCCCTTTCACACATCCTCCGTCACGCTGCTACTCCAAACTGTATCTAGTGTACTATATCACATAATACACTGTCAAGTTGTTTTATATTATATAAAAAAAACAGAGCCGCCCGATAGTTGAATGAAACGGCCCTATATATGCTTTTGTGTTTTCCCCGAAGGGATATGCTCAGTCGGATTCCTGCGCGGCTTTGTAATTGTCTATCACCTTCTGCGCGATGTTCGCGGGTACCTCTTCGTAACGCTCGAAGCGCATCGTGAAACTGCCGCGGGCCTGCGTCATCGAGCGGAGGTTGATCGCGTACTTGAACAGTTCCGCAAGCGGCGCTTCGGCGACGAGCTTCTGGCCGCCCCCGGATTGCGGCTCCATGCCAAGTATCTTGCCGCGGCGCTTGTTCATGTCGCCCATGACGTCGCCCATGTATTCGTCGGGCACGAATATCTCCACGTGCTGCACGGGTTCGAGCAGTATCGGCTTCGCTTCCTCCATGCCCTTCTTGAACGCGAGGGCGGCCGCTATCTTGAACGCCATTTCGCTCGAGTCCACGTCATGGTACGAACCGTCATGCAGCGTGGCCTTGATGTTCACGACCTTGCTGCCCGAGAGCGGGCCCTTCTGCATGCTCTCCTTCAGCCCCTTCTCGACGGCCGGCACGTACTGCTTGGGCACGGAGCCGCCGAACAACTCCTCGCCGAACTCGAACTCCTCGGCCGACGGCGAGAACCTGATGTGCACGTCGCCGTACTGGCCCGCGCCTCCCGACTGCTTCTTGTGCTTGCCCTGCACGTCAGCCGTGCCCCTGATTGTCTCGCGGTACGGGACCTTCGGGTCCACGAGGTCCACCTCCACCTTGAACCGCTCCCTCAGCTTCGCCGTGATGATGCCTATCTGTATCTCGCCCTGGCCCTTCAGCAGTATCTGCCCCGTCTCCGCGTTGTGCTCGACCTCGAACGACGGATCCTCGTCGCGGAGCCTGTTCAGCCCGTTGCCAATCTTCTCCTCCTCGCCCTTCGCCTTCGGCACGATGGCCGTGATGAGCGTCGGCTCCGGAAAGTCCACGGCCGGGAACTTCACTATGTGTGACTTGTCGCACAGGGTATCGCCCGTGTGCGCGAACTGAAGCTTGGCCGCGGCGAAGATGTCGCCCGTCGCGACCTCGGGAGCCTCGGACTGCGCCTTGCCGCGCATGAACGAGATCGCGCCTAGCTTCTCCGGCTTGTCCGCCCTCGGGTTGTAGGCCTCTATGCCCTTCGTGACCTTGCCCGATATGACCTTGATGAAGCTGATTTTGCCGCTCTGCGGGTCTGACACGGTCTTGAACACGAAGGCGGCGAGCGGGCCGGACGGATCCGGCGCCACCGTGACGTCAGCCCCCGAACCGTCCACTGCGGGGTACGGCGCGCGCGCCGTAGGCGCGGGGACGTATTTGAGTATGGCATCCAGGAACTCCGCTATCCCTTCCTGTCCCGTCGCGGAGGACTTGAAGATGAGAGCGACGTCGCCCGCCGCGATGCCGGCGGCCAGGCCCCTTACGAAGTCCGCCTCCGGGAGTTCGCCATCCTCGAGGTACTTGTCGAGAAGCTCCTCGTCCGTGCCGGCTACGGCCTCCATCAGCTCGTCCCTGTCGCCTATGGAAGCGACCGACGTCCCGAACTTCGCTTTCAGGTCAGCCGTGACCTGGGCCACGTCCACGTTCTCCTTGTCCGTCTTGTTCAGAAGGAAGAGCCTGGGCAGCGAGAACTTGCCGCAAACGTCCCACGCCTTCTCCGTGCCGACCTGCACCCCAGCGGAAGCGTCGACAACGATGACGGCGGCTTCGGCCGCGCGAACCGCGCCCACTACCTCGCCCGCGAAGTCGAAGAAGCCTGGCGCGTCGATGAAATTGATCTTGCACTTGCCATACTCTACCGGCACGACGGTCGCGGCTATCGAGTAGCCCTTGTCGATCTCCGTTTTCTCATAGTCGGAAACCGTATTCCCGTCCTCGACCCTGCCCATCCTCGACACGGCGCCCGTCTTCGCGAGCGCGGCCTCGACGACCGTGGTCTTACCGCTCCCGCCATGGCCGAGCAGCACGACGTTCCTGATCTGATCGCTGGAGTAACCCTTCATCTTCTCTTCCCTTCTATAATGATATATTGCAACGCGTTTTGAATAAATGAAATCTTTGCGTGGCAGGCAATGACCAAACAGCAAATATACGCTCAAATCCTGCCGCCCTGTGCAATGATTATTTTACATTAACACAGTCGCTGGTACAAGGGATTATTTTTGATAAATCAATCCCTTGCCTCCGCATAAGAGACAGCCTCTTTATGCTTCCAAACCTAAATTATTCTGCGATCTTCAGTTCTTGTTTGAGCGCATTCTGGAGGATCGAGGACAGGCTGACGTGCTGCCGCTCAGCCTCCTCATTCAGCCATTGTGGGATTGAGAGGGTTTTCTTTACCGCTTTCGTGTTCCGTCGGTATTTATCTATGTCAGTCGTTACATAGCTCGTGAACCCATCATCCGTACCTATCGATTCGATTCCGGACGGCGCGGTGACCGAAAGGGCATCCTCCAATCGGGTCACGATGTATACGCCCAATACCTCTTCGGCATTTGCTATGGCTTCATCCAAGGTTTCCCCATCCGTCAAGCAACCGGGAAGATCGGGGAATTCAACCCAATATCCCCCGCCTTCTTTATGGAATATAGCGGGATATGTTTTTCTCATGCCATGTCTCCTGTTTCAATCCCGCCTGTTTCAGCAAGGCGTTCAACATACCTTTGGCGAGATCATTGTTATGTACCGGTACCGTCAACGTTTGGGTATCTCTGCCCATGTAGTAATGACTGCCTTTTATTCTCTTGATTTCCCAACCCTGTTTTTCCAGCAGCTTCACCAACTCTTTGCATCGCACGCAATTCTCTTCTATGCCTATATATATTACGTAATTTACGTAAAGTCAATACATACGTTGAGTCATGCTTATACGCAGAAATAGCGGCGGTCAGTTCAGCTTGTCCTTTTTGCTATATATGTTGAACCCGTTCGTCATACTTGGATAAGAAGGGCTAAAGTCGGTCAAAAACTTTTGTGTAACCAAATCGGCAGAACTCATATCCTTAACCCAGACGATTGACAAAGTTATACCTGTGCCAAAATAACCTGTGGCGGTGTATCGATAAGCTTTTATCGCCCCATCGTTGGTGAGATATATGTGCAGCCATCTATGTTCTCCGACGTCCAAGAAACTCTCGGTATCCCCGGTCAGCGCCTCGTATTCTGCCTTGCCATAGGCGGTAAAGTCACCGCCTATGACCCGTCCATCGGATGAGTATGGGTAATTTTCTGAGAACATTTTCTTAGGAGCAGCAGTTAATTTCGCTATACCACCTTCACCTATAGCCAGGTTGACGAACGTCTGCATGGCGGTCAACTGCGTCCTTCCCATCGCTTTGTATTGCGCTACTTCGGATTTGTCGATGTATCCCGTCAGCGCGGGGATGGCTATGGCCGCGAGGATGGCGAGGATGACGAGGACGACAATAACCTCAACGAGCGTGAAGCCGCGGCGGCGCCCAGTCAACTCGGCGCTTCGCGGCGCTCCTCCTGGGGAGAGAAATTCAGGCACGCCGCCGCGCTTCCCTCTGTTCGTAAATTGTTTCTTTAGTACCATGTTCATTTAATACTCCTTCCCAAATTAACTATTGCTATTTATATGCAAGGTATCAGCACAGATACCAGCCGATAACTGAGTTTGCAGCGGGCGCACGCCAAGCTTCCCTCGTGGATTGTGCAGATAACAATGGCAAGGAGGCGGTGCAAGGGGGCCTGCGTAGGCGCGTTGCGACGAATCGAGCGTTTTCTGGCCGACGCGAGCAAAGGCTTTGGCTTGCTGCCAGCTTTCTCCTAGCGTAGCTGGGACAAGAAAGTGGCCGCCCAAAGTTCGCGAGCAAGCGTTAGAAAATAGAGTCAAGAAGCACCGGCAACCCAAAGGGGCAGATGCACGCGCCCGCATAGGCGCACGCAAAAACGCGGGGCAACCCGTCTGCTCCGCGTAGTTATCAGTATTTATGATGAAGGAATGGACAGGTTCGGACGAACCTAGATTATCATGCCCCCCCCCTGGGAGAATCTGGGAGCAAGGCGCGCGTCAAGTGGGGTGCTGCCCACCCCTTATTCACGCTGTTTCTATGCGCCGTGCCCACCTGCTCTGCTCTCCTTCTTTTATTTCCTATCAAAAACAAAATCCCTATTATTAAAAGACACTAATAAATGGTTGCTGCAGCCATTGCTCAACAAGTCCTGCAATAAATCATACTACAGCCCCCAATCGCCTTTCAAGAAAAATAATTTTCTTCTTGGGTTTTGAAACGCGGCAGGCGGGCGGCGGCGGCTGTGATGAGGACCGCAATGAGCAGGCGCACGAAGCAGACGAAGAATATGCTGCCACCGGCCACGGCGAAGAGTATGGTCGTCTCGATGATGCCGTGACAGGCGTAGAGGAATATGCCGATGAGCGCGAAATCCCTTCGGGACAGCGGCGTACGCTTGTTGATCTCCATGAGCGTGCCGGCGCCGTAGGTCACGCCCATGAGCAGGCCGATGAGCAGGGGCAGGAGGGCGTCATCCGAGACGCCGATGACGCGGCGGAGCCACACGAGTTTAGGCACGAAACGCTCCACTACGCGGTAGGCGAGCATGAACTCTATGACGATCATGAGGGGTATGATGACGCGCGCGAGGCTGAATACGACGGACAGGCTGCCCCAGAGCATCTCATCCGCCATGATATGCCACGGGCTAGGCGCGCCGTAACTTGCCCACGCGGGATCCCATGGCGCGTGCATGAAGATGTCCGTCCCAAAGGAATCTGTCGTAAGGGCGGTGGCAGACGCTACGGCTGCATCGCCGCGGGCGCCGTACATCACCCCCGTCAGCCATCCGGCGAAGATGCCCGTAAGCACGGCGAGGGCGAGCCTGTACAGGGTGTATTTCACTGGGCTGAACCCTATCTGGCGCCCTATCGCGGCCTCAAGCGGTATCGTATGGAAGCACAGTACGATCATGGCTATAGTCGTGATCTGGGCCGTCGTGAAATCAAACCCGCTCATCGCGGCCACCACGCCGTATTCGTCGGAGAAAACCCCGGCCACGATGGGCACGGCCGCGTCTCCCGGCAGCGAGAACACGCGCATCGCAGGGACTAGGAACCTCTGCATAGCCGGTATAGCGGGCGTGTATTTGAGGAACACGACGATGAGATATATGGGGATCATTACACGCAGCAGTATGCCGCCCGTTTTCAATCCTCTTATAATGCCATCCTTTGCCGTAAGGACGGCTCTGTTGGGTGCAAAACCGTCAACCATCATTACTGCCTATTGATGAACTGCGCCATGAGCGGAACGGGCTTGCGCCTCGCCCCTGGATAATATGGTTTGTTGCTCCGCATTATTTTCAATACCGCTTTCCCTTGAAAAAACGCCGAGGCCGCATCGCCGCGCCAAACGGGATGCCGTTCATCAGCATTTCTGAGTTTTATATGGTTTTATATGGCGTTATATGGCCATACTCATATAATGGCATATAAAATGATATAATTCAACTTCCGCATGGAATTTTTATCGGCGAGAACATCCAGGTGTTCTTTGATAACCCTGCAAACAAGGAACAACCGCAGCTAGTCACAAAAATTGACTTCACACCGGACAGCCCCGAAGGACAGGCGTTATTTGATTTATTGAAGAAAGCAAACTACAGCGACGAAGCCATGCTTGCTTATTACAGCAAAAAGATGGAGTCGAGCATTTGGATGACAGCAGTTATAAGGGAAAAATCGGTAGACGGGCGCAACAGATACTGGAATGCCGTGTATTCATCACTAGGAAAGCAATACGTTGTCTCCAGCCAATGGTTTTCCCACCAGCGCGCTTCTTTGGAAAAATGGTTATCTGGGAAAGGGATATAATATGAGTGACTGGACAGACTATGACGGCGACGGCGAGTACGGCCTTTCGGATATCGGCATCTCAGAAGCGCTGAACGACGATGAAAAACCGCTCGGAGGAAAGCCCTCGGTCAAAGGAACCGGAGGCGGTTG
>JAISLZ010000025.1 GCA_031277015.1 Eubacteriales Family XIII. Incertae Sedis bacterium
CTCTCGTCGAGGTCATCGTCGTCCTCGTCATACTTGCGATACTCGCCGCTATCGCGATACCTGCGCTGACGGGGTACATAGACAAAGCGAATGACAAGAAGTATATTGCGGATGCCCGAAACTTTGCTATGGCGTTACATACCTTGGTAAGCGAGGGTTATGGCGAGGGCAAGTTTGACAGCGCTGCCGCCGCTACATATGTGGTGAGCGGGGAGACGTTCAACACTCCGTATCCCGCTAATGAAAAGAAGCACAAGGAGTGGCTTGATTTAGGGAAATATCTTTTTGCTGGTGAATCGAATCCAGGTAAGGCCATGAAAGAGGCGCTGTCTGCGCTTCCGGGTATAGACTATACTACTCATAAAAATATGTGGTGGTCCGGCTTCATAGGTTCTACTTCTGCTGATACTACGCTACTTAATGCTGATGGATTTGTATGGTCAGCTTTTCCGGAAGGTGAAAGCAATGGTACAAACAGTCCTATGGTCATCGTCACCTACAGGGCGGAGCGCTTGCAGCTTGCGGACAATAAATATAACTCTTTTAACTATGCGGCCATTCCTTTTGCCCGCTTAGTTTACGATCCCAACGCCGGGTATGAGGTCTATCATCTTAATAAATAAATCTATAGGAAGTGCCTCATTCACTGAGCCCCTTCTTGTATAAATGAATTTCGTACCTATCTGCTCGTCGGTGGGATGCCGCAGACTGTGGCTGAGTACGCGGAGTCGTCCATGGCACGGAGGCCTTCTGTTCTTCACGTTGCTCCTCGCGTGTAATTAAGGCGTATTGATTGCTTTCTCTCCCAATAATATGCTTTATCAAGGTTACAGTGAGGAGGGAAATTAATGAACAAGATTATGCAAAAAATGGCGCCCAGGTCCGTGCCATGCCGGTTCAGGGCACGCCGTGGCTTCACTCTCGTCGAGGTCATCGTCGTCCTCGTCATACTTGCGATACTCGCCGCTATCGCGATACCTGCGCTGACGGGGTACATCGACAAGGCAAATGACAAGAGGTATATCTCGGACGCGCGCAATGCGGTAGTGGCCGTGCGCACCGTGCTCAACGAAGCTTACGCGGACGGCAGGATTGCCGCATCCGCCGAAGCCGAAAAATACTTCAGTGGTAAGGAATTATATGACTCAAATCCCGGTGCAGCCCATTTCGACCTCTTGGAGATTGGGGATATCCTATTATCTGATGAGATGGGTATCTACAAAAAGGCGGCCGTGCTGATGGGCGAACCCTACCCTGACGATCATCTAAATGAAAAGAGCTGGGTCCTCATCCCCGTAGCCGCACGGAATGTGGGCGCCACGGCATCCACAGCCGACGGGTTTGTATATGTCCTGTACCCGAAAGGCCAGGGAGGCCCCTTCGACACTGTTGTTGCCGTCACATATAAGGTGGATCGCATAATGACAGATGGCTGGGTGGATTTGTATACAAAATTGCAGAATGGCTCGACCTACAATTCCAAAGCTGGGTACGAGGTCTACCGGTTCGACTGACAGCACAGACGCTTCCTAGGTGTTCTTATCGCTGTTTTCCAATGCAGTCAGGCGGTGCTGCTCATGGCCGTGCCGCCGTCAATGATAGCGGGGGTTGCGTTGAAATTTCCGATTAGCTCATCATATTTTCACGATTTATTCTTTTTCGAGTCTGTCACCTAATGGAGTCAAGGAGTATCAGGCGCTGACCGGCGACAACGAGAGTTTCGATTTGGTGCGGGTGACACGAGCAAAGCAAAGAGACGCTGTATTGTCGCAAATAATGCCGAAGGAGTCATCGCCGTTTATCACTATTAATACCCGTGAGTTGTTAAATACAGCCCCTGTCCGCTAACGTCCGCTTGGGTATTTATAATACGGCGAGGCTCTGATTCATCTTGTCATCGGTGCGTTGTGTACATTTATGAGTATACATTTTGAAGATTGCTTGTCAATGTTTACGACGGGTGAAAAGCAAATACCTTGCCGCTTCATCCTCCACGCTGCGCCATGTGTGGAAATAAAATGTATTGATTACTTTTACTCCCAGTAATATGCTTTATCAAGGTCATAACTAGGAGGAAAATTAATGGATCTAAATATAATTATGAAAAAAATGGTATCTGATGCTATGACATGCCGGCTCAGGGCGCGCAAAGGCTTTACTCTTGTCGAGGTCATAGTAGTTCTAGTCATACTTGCGATACTAGCCGCTATCGCCGTGCCTGCGCTGACGGGCTACATCGACAAGGCAGCGGACAAGGGGTATATCTCGGAAGCGCGCAACGCTGCAGTGGCCGTGCGCGCCGCGCTCAACGAAGCCTACGCGGACGGCGAGATCGCCTCATCCGGATCCGAAAAATACTTCAATGGCGATAAATTATTTAACCGAAGTCCCGACGCAGACCACTTCGATCTTTATGAGATTGGGGATAGGCTGTCATATGAACGTTCGGACCTTATGGAAGTCTTCAGAAGGGCAGCCGCGCTGACCGGCGAGCCCTACCCTGACCATCCTAATGATGAAAGCAGTTGGGCCCTCCTCCCTGTAGCCGCGCCTGATTCGGGCGCCACGGCTACTACAGCCGACGGGTTTACATATATCCTGTATCCGAAAGGGCAGAGCGCCTCCTTCGATGCTGTTGTTGCCGTCACTTATAAGCTAGATCCCATGATAGCAGATAGTTGGATATATTGGTGTTCACTATGGGGGAGTGACTCAGTCTACAATCCCGAAGCTGGGTATGAGGTCTACAAGTTCGGCTGACACCGTTTTGCCATGCTGAATCCATCTCGACTGATTTCTTAGTTTATTCTAATATTGGTACTAACGCGGGGCGGACTGGCTGCCCCGCGTTTTTGCGTGCGCCATATCGCAGGGAATGGTTCTTCAGTGTAGTCGGCGCAACGAATGCCCACGTAGGGGGTGCGGACAAAATCCTGGACACATTAGGCAGCCAATCCAATATTGCACCTATACTCTAACGGACTCATCGCACCTAATGACATCTTTATTCTTTTTTCATTCTTCCTATTGACATTAGCCCCAAGAGGATATAATATGTATAACTACAGTCAATGACCGTGGTTACTGACCGTAGTTATAGAAAAATATCTGTATGACTGTACGGGAGTGAGTGAAAGGATTCGGGCAGGCGGCGCCGGACTGGGAGGCGTATTGACAAAAACGGGACTGGGGACGTCCATCGAAACAGACGGGATCGGCGAACGAATCAGTTTGAACGGCGAAGACTGGCTTTACCATCTTGTCAGGGGAGGCCACTTGGATTACACGGTTTTAGGGGCGATGCAGGTGGATCAGGAAGGGAATCTAGCGAACTATACCGTTCCCGGTGTCCGCATCGCGGGAATGGGCGGTGCCATGGATCTTGTTGTCGGCGCGAAAAAAGTTTTCGTAGCCACCGACCACTGCACCAAAACCGGAGATTCGAAGATATTGAAGAAATGCACCTATCCGTTGACGGGTACCCGGGTCGTGGACAAGATTTTCACAGAGCTTTGCGTCATCGACGTAACGAAAGAAGGCTTGGTGCTTAGTGAACTGATGGCGGGCATAACGGTTGATGATGTATTGAGCAGAACGGAGGCGGAATTGATACTGCCGGATAACATCGTGAGAGCATGAAAAAGGAGTGAAAAAAATGCGTTCAGTATCGATAATAGGCATTGGCGAAACGCGTCTTGGAAAACTTGCGGAGTATTCGCTCTCCGATATGATCAAAGAAGCCGGCGGCAAGGCGATTGAGGACGCTGGGTTGGAAGCAAAAGATATTCAGGCGGCGTATATCGGAAATTTCAACGGAAGCTATCTGAACAACCAAAGTCATTTGAGCGCGATGGTCACTGAAACGCTCGGATTTGGAACGATTCCTGTGACACGTACGGAGGCCGCCTGCGCATCGGGCGGTGAGGCGTTGCGTCAGGGATTTATCGGCATCCTTTCCGGACTGTACGACATAGTACTCGTTGGGGACGTGGAAAAAATGACGCATCAGAGTACGGGATTCGTCACGGCTGCAGTCGCGTCGGCTATGGACTATGAAAAAGAGGCCATGGAGGGGATCACCTTCCCCGCATGCTTCGCGATGATTGCAAACCGATATTTTTATGAATATAGAAATGTAAAAAAAGAAATGGCGATGTGTGCCGTGAATGCACACCACAACGGATGTTTGAACCCCGACGCGCAGATGCAAAAGGAAATCACGATTGAAAAGGTGATGGATGCGGATCTGATCGCTTCGCCGCTCAGTTTGTATGACTGTTCGTTGGTCACTGACGGAGCGGTATTCGCGGTGCTGGCCGCGACGGAAATCGCGGAAAAGATATCAAAGAAACGTATTGTTGAGATTGTAGGTTCCGGTCACTCCGGGGATAAGCTCACGCTATACAACAAAAAAAACATCACGACTTTTAGTGCGACGCTCGCTGCGGCGAAAGAAGCTTACTCTCAGGCAGGGCTACAACCTGATGACATTGACTTTGCGGAAGTTCACGACTGTTTTACCATCACGCAGATCATCAATACCGAGGATCTTGGATTTTTCGAAAAAGGGAAAGGCGGTGACGCAGTCTCTGACGGTACCATCGCGATTGACGGTAAAAAGCCAATCAACCCTAGTGGTGGGCTGAAAGCAAAGGGGCATGCGATAGGCGCGACGGGCATCAGCCAAATTTTCGAATTGGTCACGCAGATTCGTGGTGACGCCGCCGCTCGTCAAGTGAAGAAATCAGATATAGGAATTGCCCACAATTTGGGGGGTTCCGCAGGCACCTGTGTCGTACACATTCTCAAAGGGAGGTAAACATCATGGAACAGGACGGGACAATATTTTCGTTCACTCATTTGTTTGTTGCGGCGGAGAAGTTTAATGATCGGATTCCATACTATTGCGCGATTGTGGAAGGAGATGACGGCGCAAGGTTTCCTGCATACATTATAAATGTCGGTGAGCATGACGAGGTGACGATTGGCAAAAAAGTACGATTTGATTCATGTTGTCGGGGCGCTATCAGACAAGATCGGCAGAAAGAGGATGATGAACATCATCATGATTTGCGGTGGTATCTGGATCATGATTTACGTGCGCTTCCAAGATATGACGATGCTTTATGTCGGTATGGCAATCGCATTGTGTTTCTTTACCTACCCCGGGCTGATCACGACGTGGTTCCCGGAGCTATACCCTGCGAAGCTAAGGGGCTTTGGCTTCGGATTTACGTTCAATCTGGCCAGAGGATTGACGGCATTGGCGCCTGTGACGATCGGCGCGTTGGGCGGCCAAATTGGGCTGATGAGTGCAATGGTTGTCGCGGCCAGTGTCTATCTCGCCGGAGGGCTGTTGACATTCCTGCTACCTGAGACGGTTATCAAGAAATCTAAAGAACAAAAAGAACAAGTAGAAGTATCGGTATAGTTGATTATATGGCATTCGTAAAATGAAGAAAGGAAGAAAAAAATGAAGTTTATAACATTCGTCTTGAAAAGTGACCCTAACCAGACGCCTAGGACGGGAGTGTGGGATAAGGATGGCTCGGCAATAGATCTGCAAGCTTCGTATCTGGTCGCGAACGGGAATACAACGGAACAGTTCACCGACATGATCAAACTGATTGAAGGCGGCGACGATACAAGGAAGCTCATCGAAGAATTGATTGTAAGTCCTTATGCTGTGAAATTCGCACCTGATACCTTCCGCATCAAATCCCCGATTCTTCGTCCCCCAAATTACAAAGATACGATGTGCCATGAAAAGCATCTGATCCAAGCGGCGAAGACATTCTATAAGATTGCAGGGCGAAGACATTGATAAATTGATGGTGGAGCATCCGGAAAAATTCAAGCCGGACAAGCTTTGGTATGAAATACCGATTTATTACAAGGGAAACTGCACTAGCTTCGTCGGTAACGGCGACGAGATCGAGTATCCTGAGGGCGAGACTTTCCGCGATTATGAGTTGGAATTTGCGATCGTTACCGGCAAGCAAGGCAAGGATATCCCAAAAGATAAGGCTCTGGAGCATATCTTCGGTTTTACGATTTTGAACGATTTCTCGGCGCGCATGACGCAGGCTAAGGAAATGGCAAGCCCGTCGCATCTCGGGCCGGCGCACGGCAAAGATTTTGCGAACGCTCTTGGCCCCTGTATCACGACCGTGGATGAGTTCAATCTTGATGACGCAGCAATGATTGGGCGCGTCAATGGAGAAGAATGGGGTCGTGGCAATGTCAACGAAATGTACCACAAAGTAGATTTTGTCCTGTCATACGCCTCAAAGTCTGAAGTCGTCTATTTCGGGAGCATTATCGGGACAGGTACGGTCGGAAATGGTTGCGGCCTTGAGCTTGGCAAGCCCCTGCAGCCCGGCGACGTCGTAGAGCTTGAAATCGAGGGAATCGGTGTATTGAGGAACAAAATCATCAAGTAATACTGTCGGATAGGGTATGATCGCTCTGGCAAGGACAAACCAGAATATGTCGTTATCTCTCACGCCGATGGAGATCACATTTTTGGTAACCAACTTTACTATGATTCGACGATCATAATGCACAAGAAGGCGGATATGCAGCTTCGCAGGGAAACAAGTCTGAAGTTGTATGACTTGTTGGGTTCTGCTGATCCTGACGACGAAAAACTTCCTACTTTCGTGCGGTATTACGCCAACGAGTTTCGTGGGTTGGATTTCCGCGGCATTGAGCTGCACGGAGCCGACATCGTGATCGATGACGATTCCGACGCCGCAGTTCTTCTCGAAGGGATGCGGTGCGATATTCTGAATGTAGCGCCCGCGCATTCAACGGGAGACATTCTGCTCTGGCTTCCAAAGGAGAGGATCATATTCACCGGTGACATCGTATTTTCCGATGGCGGCATCGTCGCGCATTCGGAGGAAGGCATGAAGCTTTGGGCAAAGGCTCTTGACAAGATACTTGATCTGAATCCTGCTGTTATAGTACCCGGCCATGGGGGTCTTTGTGATGTGGAGTATCTGAAAAAGTTGCGCGGATATTTTGATTTCGTATTGAGTGAATTTGATAGGCTCTATGAAGATGGAAAGAATCCGCTGGAAATTTCCAAGGAGATCGATATCACGGAATACGTCAACTGGCTTCAGCCTGAGCGACTGTCTACGGTCATCGAAGCACTTTGCGCAGGTCGCGATCCTAGATTGGTGGTACCCGGTCCGGACAACCCCGCCGCGCTCAACGAGAGCATTGAACGCCTTGCAAAATTAAAGACGTTCTACGAGGAAAAATACAAAGACATCATGAAACCGTGGGATCCGATGTCTTCATGGGAAGAAAAATAGTCTGAACAATTAGGTATAAGGGACAGAAAAAATGCCGGTAAATTAATATTTTATCGGCATTTTTTGATACGAACATCGTGATAGAGATATCAGTCGCGCGCCTAAGGAAATGCTGATTCAATCTATGCCGTGCGAAGCCACGGAACCGATGCGTGATTTTCAGGCCAACAGGGTTCGACTTATGCGGAGATCCCTTTTAACACGTATTTCATATATTGCTCGCCCTTTTCGAGCAAATCCTCCTTTCCGTCATGTAGGCACCATTCATAGAGGTTTGCGCGCAATGAACAGGACACTATATCCACGATTTGCTCTTCCGTGAGCCCTTTTGCAAACTCTTTTTGCTCGATCCCTTGACGGATGATTTCACAAAGTATTTTGTATAAATCTCTGTTTCTGTTGCTCAGGAAATTTGTCCGATGTCCCATCCCAATTTGATTGGCATACATGATTTTGACTACGTCAATCCCGATTTCTTTTGTGCAATATTCGCACATCGCTTTGTTGATTCCTAACAGTTTTTTCATGGCGGAAGATTTTTTTGGCATGGAAACATAAATTTTCTCATATATTGAGTCAATTTGCTTGAACAGCTTGATCAGCACTTCATCCTTAGACTTGAAGTATAGGTAGAACGCACCCTTTGATACACCCGCTCGCTTTACGATATCATCAACCGTGACACGGTCAAATCCATACTTTCGAAACAATTTCAGCGCGATAGTATTGATAGTATTTTTTGTTTTTTCCGCAGATTGCGTTCTTTTTGAATTGCCGTTGGATTTTGAAATTGCCATTTTTATCGTTCGCCTCCAGTGTTATCATTTGACGATAGCGAATCCAATAATTCCTCAAATGCCTTATGCGCGTTCATTGCGCGCGGGAAACCGGCATATGGGGTCGTATGCAATATCAATTCGAAAATCTCCTCTTTTGTGATGCCGATATTCAGTGAGAATCGCGCGTGCAGTTTGAATTGTGGAATGCAACCCATGACAATTTGTATCGACATCGTGGATATCTGGCGATCTCTCCAAGATATCGTGTCCCGCCCATAGATATCGCCGAAACCGTATTCGAGAATATAGTCGCCCAAGTCGCCGAGAGAAGCGAACGGGTTATCCTCCTTGCCCGAAAGTTTTTTAAAATTGTTCAATCCATATTCAATCCTATGCTGATCCATTGCAAGTAGCCTTTCCTTATAAAAAACTGAAAACTATAATATGACCCGAGTCATTAACTATATATCAGAATACATTTTTTTGCTCGTTGTGTCAATTTTTCAGCAAGACACGCTGTATCTGGTTGTAGTGTCGGAGTCGACGATGAAGAGACGAACCTTTTCCCGGAAAGTGTTTGAATTTGCTGACTCTCCGTATATTATTTTAATTTCACCCTTCACAAAAGAAGCCGGAAGAGTCCGTGCCCGGGAGTGGGATGCGGGGAAGAAACACTGCATTATTCGACAGCGGCGCAGAAGGCAATATGCCCCCGCTCGTGCGTGTTATCGCGGTGACCTGGATATGATATAATTCTAGGCACAGGCGATGGGGTAAGGCGCCCCGGCGCTTCCTTAAGAAAGCATGACAGTATCATATTTGGAGGTGTGACATGGCGGAGGAGAAGGCAAGAAAAGCAACCACAGTGGCGGATAAGGCGCCAAATCCCGGCAAGGATTCGGCGGGCGGCAAGCGTCTTGTCAAATTCACGGAGACGGTGCTCAGGGACGGGCACCAGTCGCTCATAGCTACGCGCATGAAGACCGACGAGATGATACCGATCCTTGAGACGCTTGACGCCGTAGGCTACAACGCCCTCGAATGTTGGGGCGGCGCGACATTCGACGCGAGCGTCAGATTCCTGAACGAAGACCCGTGGGAGAGACTGAGGGTGATACGCAAATACGCGCCCAAGACGAAGCTACAGATGCTCCTGCGTGGACAGAACCTGCTCGGCTACAAGCATTACGCGGACGATATGGTCGACGAGTTCGTGAACCGTTCGCTAGCAGGCGGGATAGACATCATCCGCATATTCGACGCGTTCAACGACACGCGCAACCTCGAATCGGCTATCAAAGCCTGCAAGAAACACGGCGGCCACGCGCAGGGGACGCTCTCGTTCACGATCAGCCCCGTCCACACCCCCGATATGTTCGTGAAGCTCATTCTCGAGATAGAGCAGATGGGCGCGGACTCGGTCTGCATCAAGGACATGGCCGGGCTGCTCGATCCCTACGGCACGTACGCCCTCGTAAGGGAGATCAAGAGCCAGATAAATATTCCGCTAGAGCTTCATACGCACGCTACGAGCGGGCTTGGCAGCATGGCCTACCTCAAAGCCGCGGAAGCCGGCGTCGATATCATAGATACGGCGCTGTCGCCGTTCGCCGAGGGTACGAGCCAGCCTTCGACGGAACCGCTCGTCTATACGTTCGACCACAGCGACGAGTTCTATACGGGCCTCAACATGGACGCGATGAACAAGGCGTCCGAGTATTTCCGTCCGATCCGCGAGGAGGCCATAGCCTCCGGGCTGATGGACCCCAAGCTTCTGAGCGTCGACATCAATACGCTCATATACCAGGTGCCGGGCGGCATGCTGTCCAACCTCGTGTCGCAGCTCAAGCAGGCGAATGCCATGGACAAGTTCGAGACGGTCCTGAAGGAGGTGCCCGCCGTGCGGAAGGACCTCGGCTACCCGCCCCTCGTCACTCCCTCCAGCCAGATTGTCGGCACGCAGGCCGTTCTGAATACGGTCACGGGCGAGCGTTACAAGATGGTCCCGAACGAGGTGAAGGATGTCGTCAAAGGCAAGTACGGCAACACGACTATACCGATCACTGACGAATTTGCGGAGAAGATACTCGGCGAGGAGGCGAAGGAGAGGATCACGCACAGGCCGGCCGACGACATAGAGCCGGAGCTCGAGAAGGCCAAGAAGGAGTTTGCGGAATACATAGAGCAGCCGGAGGATATACTGACCGGGGCGATGTTCCCCGGCCCCGCCGTCGAGTTCTTCAAATACAGGCAGGCGCAGAAGTATGGGCAGGACTCGTCGCTGCTGGATACGCAGGACGAGGTATACCCCGTCTGAGAGAGAGGCATGGATAGGGGCGAATTGGAACAGAGGGAGCTCATCGACCTGCTTGACTACGCGTGGTCGGACCTGAAGCTCGACGGCAGCGCCCTGACGCGCGAAGGCGTCGCGAGCATCATCCACGGCGACCTCGTACGCAACGTCAGCATCGCCGAATCGAGCGAGGTGCGGTGCCACGAAAAGGCCATGAGCGCCTTCCGCGACCTTCTGTACATGCAGGTGGACATCGACAGGGCAAGCCTTCAGCAGATAGCCGGAGCGTGGGACGATTTCTTTGACGTGAGCTTCCGGCGCGTCAGCCCCGTACTGCCGCATTTCGGATTCACCCCGCCATACCACGGCGACATCCCTAAGCTCCTGGACGATCTGTTCCGGTACGCGTCGCGCGCTTACGAAGCCGAAGATGTCGTAGCCAAGGCCGCGCGCGTACACAACGGCCTCGTATATATCTACCCGTTCGCCGAACACTCGGAGATGATTGCCCGCGCCGCGATGCAGTACGTGCTGCTGCGCGCCGGCAAGCCCATCGTGGACCTCGGGCTCACGGAGCAGGGCTACAACACCATGACGGCAGACGCGATACGCGGCGGCGATGACGGGCCCCTTGCGGGGGCGATCGACCTCGCAGTGAGGAAGAAGGAGATAGCATACGGTGAGCTGAGTCGGCCGGATCCGGCATACAGGCTGTAGCGGCGCTCATGGCTCGTACAGGCTGTGGCGGCACTGATGAATATTTATGCATAAAGTTGCATAAATATGTTGACACAAACATGATGTGATGTTATTATTCCAATAAATAAAAATAACATTGTTGCATACTAATGTATATCAATGAGATTGGTTGTCATTTTTGATAGGGAAATACTGATTGAATATATGTGCGGAACCGACCGCAGAGGCGCGCGGCATAGCATCAATCAATGTTTCCATAGAGCAAGGAGAGCGATATGGCGAAGGAAAAGATAATACTGGCGTATTCGGGCGGGCTTGATACGTCCGTCATACTTACGTGGCTGAAGGAGCGATATGACGCCGACATCGTTGCGGTCTGCTGTGATGCGGGACAGGACGACGACATGGCCGAAGTGGAGAAGAAAGCCTACGCGACGGGCGCGGCAGGGGCCTACGCGATCGACATCAAGGATGAGTTCGTCGAGGATTATATCTGGCCGACGCTGAAGGCCGGCGCCATTTACGAGAACGGATATCTGCTCGGTACGTCCATAGCGAGGCCGCTCATGGCGAAGAAGCTCGTCGATGTCGCCCATAAGGAAGGGGCTAAGGTGATCGCGCACGGCTGCACGGGCAAGGGGAACGACCAGGTGAGGTTCGAATCCACCTTCCACGCGCTCGACCCTTCGATCAAGGTCATCGCGCCGTGGCGCATATGGGATTTCAGGTCGAGGGAGGACCTCATAGACTATGCGGCGCAGAAGGGGATACCGATAGAGCAGACGAAGGCGAAGATATACAGCCGCGACCAGAACCTGTGGCACATCAGCCACGAGGGGGGCAACCTTGAGGACACGTGGCAGGAACACCTTGACGACATACACGTGATGAGCGTCCCGGTGGAGCAGGCGCCGGACGAACCCACATTCGTCGAGATAGATTTCGAGGCGGGCGTGCCTGTGGCGGTGGACGGCGAGAAGCTCACCGGCGTAGGCATCATAGAGAAGCTGAACAAGCTCGGCGGCGAGAACGGCGTCGGTACGATAGACATCGTGGAGGACAGGCTCGTTGGCATGAAGTCGAGGGGCGTGTACGAGACTCCGGGCGGGACCATCCTCATGAACGCGCACTACGCGCTCGAGTCGCTCATCCTTGATCGCGACACGCAGTTCTGGAAACGGCAGCTCGCGAACAAATACGCGCAGCTCGTCTACGACGGCCAGTGGTTCACACCGCTTCGGGAAGCGCTAGACGCCTTTGCGGATTCCACGTCGAGGGATGTTACGGGCACGGTGCGCATGGAGCTGTACAAGGGCAACGCGCTCGCTACGGCCATGAAGTCGGAGCGCTCGCTCTTCAGTGAGGACTTCGCGACCTTCGGAGCGGACGAGGTGTACAACCAGAAGGACGCGGAAGGCTTCATCAACCTGTTCAGCCTGCCGATGAAGATACGCGCGATACGGGACCAGAGATAGTTCGCCGTCCGGCCCCGTTCCGCCGATCAGAGATCGGCGGGGAAAAGGTGGATTGAGATTGGTGTGGTCTCGTGTGGCGTGAAGTGCGCCGTCAAGTGTTTATAAAAGGAAGATGAATTATGGCGAAACTTTGGGGAGGGCGGTTTGAAAATGAGATAAGCGGGTTTGCCGACGAGTGGGCCGCCTCGCTTCCGTTCGACAAGGCCCTGTACAAGGAGGATATCTGCGGCAGCATAGCACACGCGCGCATGCTCGCGAAGCAGGGCATACTCACGGAAGCGGACGCGCGGCTCATCGTGAGCGGCCTTGAAGAGATACTGGACGACATCAGCAGCGGTAAGCTCGACCTGACAGCCGACGGGTATGAGGACATACACACGGCCGTCGAATCCGTGCTCACGGAGCGCATAGGCGCGGCGGGCAAACGCCTGCACACGGCGCGCAGCCGCAACGACCAGGTGGCGACGGATACGCGGCTGTGGCTGAAGGAGGGGATACTGAAGGACATCGGCCTCTTAAGCGACCTCCGCAGGGCGCTCATAAAGACGGCCAGGGAGCACACGGATACGGTGATGCCCGGCTATACCCATCTTCAGCACGCGCAGCCTGTCAGTTTCGCCTTTCATCTGATGGCGTATCAGCAGATGTTCACGCGCGACGCGGGGCGGCTGTGGGACTGCTATGGCAGGACGGACGCCATGCCGCTCGGCTCTGGCGCGCTCGCGGGGACGACCTACGAGTCAGACCGGGAATACCTCGCTGACGAGCTCGGGTTTGCGGGCGTCTGCTCCAACGCGATGGACGCCGTGTCGGATCGCGATTTCGTCATAGAATACATCGGCGCCTGCGCCATCATCATGACTCACCTTTCGCGGTTTTGCGAGGAGATCATACTGTGGAGCAGCAGCGAGTTCGGCTTCGTTGATGTGGACGACGCGTTCAGCACGGGCAGCAGCATCATGCCGCAGAAGAAGAACCCCGACATGGCGGAGCTGATCCGCGGCAAGTCGGGCCGCGTCTACGGCGACCTCATGAACATCCTGACGGTCATGAAGGGGCTGCCGCTCGCGTACAACAAGGATATGCAGGAGGACAAGATACCTCTGTTCGACGCGGCGGATACGGTCAGTGGGAGCGTGGCCGTCTTTACGGCGATGTTCGAGACCTTGAAGATAAACGCGGACGCGATGGAGGCCGCCGCGAAGAAAGGGTACATGAACGCCACGGACGCGGCCGACTACCTCGTGCGCAAGGGCGTGCCGTTCCGCGAGGCCCACGAGGCGGTCGGGAAGCTCGTCCTCCACGCTATCAAGGAGGGCAAGCCGCTCGAAGATCTTTCGCTTGACGAGTTCCTGGAGCATTCGGGGAAATTCGAGAAGGATATCTACGACGCTATAGATATCCGCGCCTGCATGGACGCAAAGCTGTCCGAGGGCTCCACCTCGCTAGATAGCGTAGAGGCGCAGATCGCCGCCGCTGAAGAGTCGCTGGGCAGCGCCGATTGAGAATATTATGGGTATTTTCGCCACAATGGTAATCATGTTGCTGATGCTCGCCATCGGCATCCCGTGTTTGATCGTCGGTACAATTTTGTTTGTTACATACCTGCGAAGGAAGAAAAGGGGAGAGCGGCTGAGACTCCGTAGATGGGTTGTTTCTATCATATTGTTTTCCATCGCGGGGATTATGATAGTGCCGCCGGTAGGGCTTGTTCTTATGATCAGAGTGAGCAATTCGATCGACAGTGAGCCGGAAATAGGCAAGGTCGCGCAATATTACGACGATAAACTACACTATCCCAGCGATCCGCCATACGAAGCGCCTTATATGATCTTTGAGGATAAAAAATACACGAACTTCGCGTTAGCTTTGTCAGATTACGGCGACGTGCTTATCAACCTTGACGATATCAAGACTACGGAGCCTGTAGCGGACGTGAATACGGATCCTGATAGTTCGAAGTTGAATCGATTTCTATCAAAATTCTTTGGAGGGAATATATACACCGGAACAGTCAGCCCAGTGCTGAACGGGGGATATCAATCTATGCTATACTGGGACGACGACAATCATCATACATGGCCGCTGTATTGCCCCGACAAATCCCTCGACAAAGAGCTTGCGAAGTTTTCTGACGATAGCAGATACGATTATTACTATGCGGTGTGGCGCTACTCCGTGATGGATGAATACAAGAACCTCTCCCAAATGCTCACGCGTGAGAAAAAACCACTGGTAATGGAGGATAGATATTTCCATGAAATCACTGAACTCCTAAAAAGTTCCATGGAATTATCCGGTGGTGTTTCGTATGCAGACAGTATGCTGATTGATGTCGATGATGAATATGATGAGTACGGTTACGCGGAAGTACACATATTTTCCATGAGCAAGGACGGGCTGATTATACGCGAACACGCGGTACTTGTGATGAAGCAAGGGAAACTCTATCAGACGGCAATGCCGTCTGGATTTGACTCGTATCGCGGACCACAGTTCATTTCTTATGAATATGAAAATGATGCGCATCAGCTTCTCGTATCGCCTGTCTCCGACGACATCGCCACGGCAATCATCGAAGCCGTGGGTGAAGACATCAAGCGTATAGACCTGCAACAGGAATAATGCAACGCAAAAGTGATAGATTGCAAATCGTACGGTATAAAAAACACCCGACACTTTCACGCCGGATGCTATCTTCTTTGCAGGATACTCCTTTGACTGTGTAGGCACACTGCCCGGTCCCCCTGCAAAAATAGAATATCATTTCTTTGGCGCGATTTCAAGAATGTTTGATACCGCCGTCCGTAGTCAATGTGACTATTTGCAGAGGGATGGGCTTGCCGGAGTTTTTCAGCGCTTCCGTCGCGGCGTATTCGATGCCTACGCAGCAGGGGACTTCCATATGCACGGCGGTAAGCGACACAATGTCGTTCCCCCCAAGGATTTCCGTCAGTTTATCGCTGTAATCCACGCCGTCGAGTTTCGGGCATCCGATGAGCGTTATCTTGCCGCGCATAAACTCGGAGTGGAATCCCGCCCTGGCGTATGCCGCACAGTCCGCAGAGACGAGCAGGTCTGCCCCGGCGAAGTACGGCGCGTTCGCGGGAACGAGCTTGATCTGCACGGGCCACTGGCGAAGCTCGCTCGGCGCGGGGGACGTGTCTGCCCGCGGGCTTTCGCCGTGCGGGATGCTGTGCGCGTTCGCCCCGGGGCAGCCTGCGGGCGCTTCATTCAACGCCATCCGCTTCTTCACTTCATCCTCATCGTATGCGGCGGCCTCCTTCTCCACAAATGTTATCGCTCCTGTAGGGCATACGGGCAGACAAGCACCAAGCCCGTCACAATAGTCGTCGCGCAGCAGCCGGGCCTTGCCGTACACGATGGCGATGGCGCCCTCGTGGCAGGCATCGGCGCAGAGGCCGCAGCCGTTGCATCTGCCGCTGTCAATTTCTATGATTTTGCGTTTCATGTTTTCCTCCAATTGACTACCCAGACGCAAGATAATAGAATTATAGCACATATGCCCCCATACGAACTCGGTTTGCATATGTGCTGTAGCAACAATCAGGCCGCGCATACAAGAGGAGGAATTTTATGATTTTCTGCAGTGAGTTTTCCATTAAGGAAGCGCTGGCCAGCGCTTTTCTGAACCGGGGGAGTGACCCATGGCAAGGATATTCCTCGTAGAGGACGACAAGGGGATCGCGAGGAATCTCGTGCTGCTTTTGCGTGCCGAGGGCTTTGCCGTGACGCACGCAGCCACGCGCAAGGAGGCCGCAGCAGCGTTAGGCTCGGAGAAGTTCGATCTGGCCCTCGTCGATATCTCGCTGCCCGACGGCAACGGGTTCGCGGTCTGTACCGCCGTCAGGGAAGCGCAGAACTGCCCCGTCATCTTCTTGACCGCGTCCGACGACGAGGCGAGCGTAGTCACAGGGCTAGGCATGGGCGCTGACGACTACATAGTCAAACCGTTCCGACCGAGGGAACTGATCGCCCGCATAGAGGCGGCCCTGCGCAGGAGCGGACACTCTCAGTCCGTATTCGAGGTGGGTGGGCTTCATGTGGATACGGCGGGTGGCGTCGTGAAGAAAAATGGTGAGGAAGTCTTTCTCTCGGCTTTGGAATATCGGCTGCTGCTCGTGTTCCTTCGCAACCCTGGGAGCATCGTCACTCGGGGCAAACTGCTCGACGAGCTGTGGGACGCGGCGGGGGAATTTGTCAATGACAATACCTTGACCGTATATATCAAACGTCTGCGAGAGAAGATCGAAGAGTATCCCGCGAGCCCTCGTACCATCCTGACCGTACGCGGAATGGGCTATAGGCTGGGGCACAGCGATGTTGAGGAATAGGGAGATCAGGCGATTTGCCTCACTGTTCTTAGCGTTGGCCGCCATCGCTTCCGCAGTTGGTTTCGCCACAGATATAGCTGCGGGGGTGCTCGTCCTCGCGTCATCCGCTGCCTTTGGCGCGGTGTTTTTCGCATTCACGAGAGCAAGGTATCGCAATCTCGCGCATATCGTCAAGCAGATCGACCTCGTACTTCATAACGCGGATCGGATAGAGCTCGACGACTTTGACGAGGGTGAACTTTCCATCCTGAAGAATGAGATAACAAAGATGACCGTGCGCATCAGGGAGCAAAACGACGCGCTGAAAAAGGAAAAGAAGCATTTGGCGGACTCGCTTGCGGACATCGCCCATCAACTGCGCACGCCGCTGACGTCCGCGGATATCATCCTCTCGTTCCTGCGGGAGGACATAGACGAAAAGGATCGCCGGGCCTTCGCTAGCGAGATGGGCGATCTGCTTGCCGGCATGGACTGGCTCATCACTTCGCTATTGAAGTTGTCCAGGCTAGATGCCGGCGTCGTAGAGTTTCAGCGTGAACGGATCAAAGTGAGCGATCTGATAGAGGTCGCAGTACGCCCGTTGCAGATACCGATGGAACTGCGCGGCGTCCGTCTGCGTACGGATATACTGCCGGAGGCGGCTATATGCGGCGACACGGGCTGGCTTGCTGAGGCGATGCGGAACATCATTAAAAACTGCATGGAAAACACAGGGGAGGGCGGCAGCATCGAGATTGCCTGCGATGGGCGCGCGCAGTTCACTGAACTCAGCGTCCGCGACAGCGGCGCGGGATTTGAGGGCGAGGATTTGCCGCGTCTGTTTGACCGTTTCTATCGCGGGAAGGGCGCGCCCGCCGCCGGATACGGGATAGGGCTATCCCTCAGCAAGACGATCATCGAACATCATGGAGGCACGGTCAAAGCGCGGAACCATCCGGATGGTGGAGCGGTGTTTACCGTCCGTTTCCCGAAGTAAACGCTGACTAGTATTCCCATCATAAGTGACGGATGTGTCACCTGAAAGTCACCGAGGTGTCATTTGCGCATGGCATAGTGTCATTATAGAGGTTCCTGTGCGGTACGGGCGATCCACAGACAGCCCACTAACATTTCAAGGTGTCGTCAGCTCACAAAAGGAGATTTATCCCCATATGGATATTTTACAAATCGAGAATCTGTGCAAGGTATATGGCGAGGGCGAGAATAAGGTCGTTGCCCTGGACGATGTTTCGCTCACGATAGGGAAAGGCGAGTTCGTTGCGGTCGTCGGCTCATCCGGTTCAGGGAAGTCGACGCTGCTCCACATCATCGGCGGTGTGGACGAGCCGACGAGCGGCAAGGTGTATCTGGACGGGCAGGATGTTTACGCACAGAACAGGGACAAGCTAGCCATATTCCGTCGGAGGCAGGTCGGGCTGATCTATCAATTCTACAACCTCATCCCCACGCTGGACGTAGTGGAAAACATCACCCTGCCCGTGCTTCTCGACAAGAGGGAGGTCAACGAGGAGCGTCTTGAGGAACTTCTGCGGCTTCTCGGCCTGACGGATCGCAGGACGCATCTGCCAAACCAGCTCTCGGGCGGTCAGCAGCAGAGGGTGTCCATAGGCCGCGCACTGATGAACGCCCCTTCGGTCATGCTCGCCGACGAGCCCACCGGCAACCTCGACAGCCAGAGCGGGCAGGAGATTGTCAGCCTTCTGAAATTCAGCAACAGAAATTACGGCCAGACACTCATCGTAGTGACTCACGACGAAGACATCGCGATGCAGGCTGATCGTGTCATAGGTATTTCAGATGGCAGAATCTCGCGGAACGAGAGGGCGGGCGCATGAATATCGTAAGCAAGGTCACGCTGGAGGGCATAAAACGTAGCCGTACCCGGACGGCTGTGACTATCATAGGCGTGGTCCTGTGCGTCGCCCTGATAACGTCGGTGACGACCTTCATCGCTTCCCTTCAGAACTTTTTGATGCAGAGCGCCATCGCGCACAGCGGCGACTGGCACGTCGAGTT
>JAISLZ010000057.1 GCA_031277015.1 Eubacteriales Family XIII. Incertae Sedis bacterium
GTATGACCTTGCCATTGCGATCGACCACCTCGGTATACGATATGGGAGCGGCCCGCACTCCGGCATTCGCGAATGCGCCGTAGGCGGAAGCCATCTCTATGGGCTTCGCGCCATTCGTCATACCGCCGAGAGCGAGGGCGGCGGGGTTCAGGTCGTTCGATCTTCCCTCCTCTACGAGGGTGGTGATGCCGAGTTTCTTGAGAAAATCTACCGATCTGTTATTACCCACGTTCAACTGCACCTTTACCGCGTTGATGTTCATGGACTGCTCAACTGATTTGCGCAGCGTGGTCGGTCCCCTGTAGCTGTTGCTACCGTACCAGTTCTTGGGCCAGACTTTGCCCTGGTACTCGAACTTCTCATCGATGATGATGCTGAGCGTCGACCAGTACTCGCCGAAGGATTTCTCTCCATCCTCTATCGGCTCGTCCTCCGCACTCATCTGTATGGCCGGGCCGTAAGCTCCGAGAGGTTTCATGGTCGAACCCGGCTGCCTGGGTTCAAGCGCCCTGTTGAAGTTCATTTCGCCCTTGACGCCACGGCCGCCTACCATGGCGTACACGCGGCCGTTTTCATGATTGAGTATGACAGCGGAGCCCTGCGGCTGGATGATCTTCTGTTTGAGGGTGTAACCATCCTTAGGAACGACTATCTTGTCGCCTACCTTTATGAGATCGGGATACTTCTCGAAAAAAGCGGCTGAAATCACGCAATTGCCCTTACTGTCCAGGGTCTTGTAGCCCTGCGGCACGTTTATGACGCCGCCGTGTATGATATATAGATGACCTTTGTCATCCTGCTGATACATATCCTTAAACTCGATGCTGACGTCCGGCTCATTGCCGACCGTGGTCTCGTATATGTTGAGCCGGCCTCCCTTATATATGGTCATGCTGCCGTCCGCGTTCACGGACACCTCCTTCTTCCTAAAGGTGAACCGCCCCTTGCTGCCTATGATATTTGAATATTTGTAGAGCAGAAGATTGCCTTTTTCATCAAGGATATTGCCGTCACCATCTTTGTCGATCTTGCGTACACCCGGGTAATTGTCCGTATCTTCGAGTTCGTCGGCCGCGATCTTTTGTATCTTACGGTTGAACGTACTGTGTATCTGTAGTCCATTGGTGTAGATGAATTCCTTGGCTTTCTCCTTGTTTTCAAACCTGTCTTTGTACTCTTTCATCAGGTTCTCAGCGACATTGTCTATAGCCCAGTCTACAAAAAACGCTGCGTCGGAATCTCCGACTATCTCTGTCGGATTCAGGTGTTCGCGCAGATCCTCGGACATGGCCGCTTCGTACTCCGCCTTTGTGATGAGCTTCTGGTCGAGCATGTTGTCAAGCACGAGCTTGACACGAGGAAGCACTGCATCATTGTATAGGTAATCGTAAACTGAGCCTCTTATCAACAGCCTAGGATCATCGTCCTCGACCGCGCCCCTCTCTACGGTGGTAATCATAGCAAGCCTCGTTGGGGACTTGGGCAAGCTCGCGAGGGCCGCACACTCGATAAGATCAAGATCCTCGACACTCTTGTTAAAATAGTTCTTGGCTCCGGAAGCGACCCCGAGGCTATGATAGCCGAGCGGTATAGCATTCAGGTAGTCGGTGAGTATCTCCTCCTTCGAGAGATTGTTCTCAAGCTGTACAGCGTAATAAGCCTCCTGTATCTTGCGTTTCATCGTACGGTCGGAACGTTCGTCCGTCAACCATATATTGCGAGCAAGTTGCTGTGAGATGGTACTGGTACCGCTGACTCTCGTACCTTTGAATACGCTGTCGCGTATGGCGCCCACTATGCGTACGAAATTGAATCCGTGGTGCGTCTTAAATGTCTTGTCCTCAATAGCGATATACGCGTTCTTGAGATTCTCAGGCAACTGCTCATAGGTGGCCATAAGCCTCTGCCCCTCTCCGAGATAGAGATTCTTGATCACCTTACCGCTACTGTCGTACATAGTAGAGGATATTTTCAGTTTGTCCGCTATGTCCTTAGGGTTGGGTGTCTCTATGTCCTTGATCGCGCCGTAGATATAAAGAACGCCCGCGGCCAGGGCTACGAGAATGATTATGAATATGATGGTGACGACGCCTTTCAGTACGGGGTGCTTGCTACGCTTGCGCGCTCCCCGATGATCCCGTCCGAAGCGGCCCGGCGTACCGCGCCGACCCTCCGTCGAACGCCGTTTGGCCCTGCCTGGAATGGCTGTTTGGCGGGATGACTGCGATGAACGCCTCTGCGGTGTCGGCGATGTACGACCCTGAGGCCTTGAGGCGGGCCTGCCTTGAGAAGCTTTCGGAGCACGACCCTGCTGACCCGTAGCCATACGGCCATGGGAACGCGCAGAACGACTACCCGCCCTTCCATAACTCGCGGACCTGTTAGCGGAATCATCGAACCGCCCGAAGAAATCATCTATGTCATTTTTCCCACGTCTGCCATGAGCATCATTGGCCATGCAATACCTCGTTTGTCTTCATATATGTAGATTATATCAAATAAGAGAGCCCAAATAAAGGAAACGGGTGCACCCGGCCCCGTTTCCTGAAAATTTAATATATGAGGTGATGTCTTACACCACGCAGTGATCTACCGTCGCGTCGTACAGAGCCTCCACCTTGTCCCACTCCTCTATGATCTCGGGCACGACCTTGTAAAGGTCGCCCACGATGCCAAAGTCCGCGACCTCAAAGATCGGAGCGTCGGGATCCTTGTTGATGGCTACTATGATGTCCGACGTCTGCATACCCGCAAGGTGCTGTATCGCTCCGGAGATGCCACAGGCGAAGTATATCCTGGGCTTGACCGTCGTACCCGTCTGCCCGACCTGGTGACTCTGATCTATCCAGCCCGAGTCCACGGCAGCCCTCGACGAGCCGACGACACCGCCGACTTTATCGGCGAACCGCTGTATCAGATCAAACCCGGACGGATCGCCCAGGCCACGCCCACCACTGCATATGATCTCGGCGTCCGTCAGCGAGACGAGCTCCTTTGCGCTCTTGACAACGTCGAGTACCTCGATGCGGATGTCGCCCCTCGCTATCTGCGGTTGCACACGGATGAGCTCGCCCTTCGTTCCTGCGGCGCGTTCGCATTTCGTCATGACGCCGGGCCTGACCGTCGCCATCTGCGGGCGCGTCCTCGGGGTGACGATAGTCGCCATGAGATTGCCTCCGAAAGCCGGGCGCGTCTGCTTGAGGCCGCGGTCGTCCGATGCCGGATCGAGATCAGAAGTATCCAGTGTCGTATTGTTGTTTGCGTAGTTTATGTAGGTAGAGACCTTGATGTCGAGCCTCGTACAGTCGGCCGTGAGCCCGGTGTTCAGTCTAGCCGCGACGCGCGGCGCGAGATCGCGACCGATGTGCGTCGCACCGAACAGCACGATCTCCGGCTTGTATTCATTGATGGTGTCCGTGAATACCTTTGTGTACCCGTCCGTCGTATACTGACCGAGCAGCGGGTCTTCTACGATATACGCGCCATCAGCACCGTACTCGAAGCACTCCTGCGCGAGCTGTTCCACCTTGTCGCCGATGAGCACGGCCCAGACCTTCGAATCATCAGATATCTCGCGGGCGAGCCTACGGCCCTCGCCTATCAGCTCAAGCGCCACACCCATCAGACTGCCGCCACGCTGCTCCGCGTATACCCACACGTCCTTGTAATCCGAAAAATCCCTGCCGTCCGTAGCCGCCTCGTCCTTTTCGTCGGCGAATATGGCCTCTACGGGGCATTTGGGCACGCAGACCTTGCAGACCGTGCATTTCTCGTTGATGACGGCGAGCTTGCCGTCCATATCTATCGCGTCAAACGGGCAGACTTTCTGGCATAGCTTGCAGCCGATACATTTATCCTCTATTACATGAATAGCCATCGTGACTCTCCTTCTTTTGCATTATTTTAATAAAATTACAGCACGCCTTCTTGGCTCACATCTATTTTGGCAAGCGCTTATATTATGTGTTTGGATTTCAGGCCAATGATGAGCTGATCCGCAATCTCCTTCTCGCTGTCAGCCTCCAGCATGACGCCCTTGCCCTTAGGCACGGGGGTGAACGACCTGTACACGTTCGTCGGCGAGGCTTCGAGCCCGACCTCCCTGTCAGGATCCACTCCAAGGTCAACCGCGCCCCACACGGGTATCTCCGCAGCTACCGCGTCGTATATGCCACCTATCGACATGTAGCGCGGGGTGTTCAGCTCCTTGATAGCCGTCAGCATACAGGGGGTATTGATCTTGATCAGTTCGTAGCCATCCTCGAGGGCACGCTTGACCGTGATCGTCTTCCTGTCGTCCGCTATCTCGAATTCCTTCACGTACGTGACCTGGGGGATGCCTAGCTTCTCAGCCATCTGCGGACCGACCTGGGCCGTGTCTCCGTCGATGGCCTGTCTGCCCGCGAATATGAGGTCGTAATCGCCGAGTTTCTCCACCGCTGCGGCCAGGGCGTTGGATGTCGCCCACGTATCTGAACCGCCCAGGGCGCGGTCTGAGGCGAGCACCGCCTTGTCAGCTCCCATCGCGAGACACTCTATCAAAAGGTCCTTCGCCTGCGGCGGACCCATAGACACAACGGTTATATGCGTATCCGGCCACTTGTCCTTGATCTTCAGCGCTTCTTCGAGCGCGTTGGCGTCGTCGTGGTTGAGGATGCTCGGCACGCCTTCGCGTATCAGCGTCTTCTTAACGGGATCTATCTTTATCTCATTCGTATCTGGCACCTGCTTGGCGCAAACTACTATTTTAAAAGCCATTTGTCGCTCCTTCCTCTCTTGTGTTTATTTACCGAACACGGAAGCCGCGATGACGAGCTTCTGCGCCTCCGATGTGCCTTCGTATATCTCTGTGATCTTCGCATCGCGCATCATGCGCTCCACAGGGTAGTCCTTCGTGTAACCGTAGCCGCCGTGTAGCTGCACGCACTTGGTCGTCACATGCATAGCAGTCTCCGACGCGTAGAACTTGGCCATTGCCGACTCCGGGCCATAGGGCACGTGCGCGTCCTTCATAGACGCCGCGCGGTAGATGAGCAGACGTGCAGCATCTATCCTCGTCCTGAGATCCGCCATTTCAAAGCGCAGCGCTTCCATGTCGGCGAGCCTACGCCCAAACTGCCTTCTCGCCTTCATGTAGTCGAGGGTGACGTCGAACGCCCCCTGCGCAATGCCGAGCGCCTGCGAGGCTATGCCGATACGCCCGCCGTCCAGGGTGGACATCGCCACCTTGAAGCCGTCGCCGGGCGATCCGAGGATATTTTCCTTAGGGACCTTACAGTTCTGGAAAACGAGCTCAGTCGTTGACGACCCGCATATGCCCATCTTGTCCTCGGTCTTGCCGATGGAGAAACCCTCGAAGCCCTTCTCGACGATGAACGACGAGATGCCGCGTGTGCGTTTGCTCTTGTCCGTCATGGCCATGACGACAAAAGTGTCGGCGTAGCCGCCGTTAGTGATAAATACCTTTGCACCGTTCAGCAACCAGTGGTCACCCATATCATCGGCCTTCGTCTGCTGGCCGCCGGCGTCCGTACCCGCGTTCGGCTCGGTCAGCCCGAACGCGCCTAGCGCCGTACCCTTCAAAAGGTCAGGCAGATATTTCTGCTTCTGCTCCTCCGTGCCATAAGCGAATATGGGCCACGCGCACAGTGACGTATGGGCCGAGCATATGACCCCCGTCGTCGCGCATACACGGGATAGCTCCTCCACAGTGATGGCGTAGGAGAGGTTGTCGCCGCCCGCGCCGCCCCACTCCTTAGGGAACGGTATGCCGAGCAAGCCGAGCGGCCCCATCTTCTTGACGTTTTCCTCGGGGAAACGGTGCTCTTTGTCGATGTCCGCCGCTATCGGCTCGACCTCGTTCACCGCAAATTCGCGTACCATCTTGCGGACAAATTCCTGTTCTTTGCTTAGCTTAAAATCCATCAATTACCTCCAAAACTCACAGGGGGCGCCGGCTCACAACAACGCATCCCGATTGTTAATAAAATAACGTTAATAAAATAACAATATAGTTTTACTACAATACGGTGAGGATTTCAAGTGCGATATGCCACTATGCATAAAATTGTTTTATTCTGAAATCTTGTGT
>JAISLZ010000090.1 GCA_031277015.1 Eubacteriales Family XIII. Incertae Sedis bacterium
GGAGCAGCACGCCGATGTTGTCGCCGGCACGGCCCTCGTCAAGCAGTTTGCGGAACATCTCGACGCCCGTCACGACCACCTTGCGGCGCTCTTCCGTCAGGCCAATGATCTCCACCTCATTCGATACCTTCACAATACCACGGTCGACACGCCCCGTAGCCACAGTGCCACGGCCCGTGATCGAGAACACATCCTCAACAGCCATCATGAACGGCTTGTCGATGTCACGCTCGGGCTCGGGGATGTATTCGTCAACCGCCTCAAAGAGTTCGACGATCTTGTCGCCCCACTCGCCCGAAGCGTCCTCAAGCGCCTTCAACGCCGAACCCCTTACTATGGGCGTGTCGTCACCCGGGAACTCGTACTGGTCGAGAAGCTCCCTGACCTCCATCTCTACAAGATCGAGAAGCTCTTCGTCATCCACCATATCAACCTTGTTCAGGAACACGACGATATAAGGTACGCCTACCTGGCGGGAAAGCACGATGTGCTCGCGCGTCTGGGGCATCGGCCCGTCCGTCGCGGCAACTACAAGAATGGCGCCGTCCATCTGTGCCGCGCCTGTGATCATGTTCTTCACATAGTCGGCGTGGCCGGGGCAGTCGACGTGAGCGTAATGGCGTTTGGGCGTCTCATATTCGACATGCGCCGTCGCGATCGTGATACCGCGTTCCTTCTCCTCAGGCGCCTTGTCGATAGCGTCGAACGCGACGAACTCGCCAAGGTTGTAACGCTCATGCAGCGTCTTTGTGATAGCCGCCGTCAGCGTCGTCTTACCGTGGTCGATATGCCCGATGGTGCCGATGTTTACGTGCGGCTTTGTGCGTTCAAATTTCGCCTTTGCCATTTTATTGATACCTCCTTATATCTCGTGATATACGTTTTTCGTCCAAAAACTGTCGCTCGCTTATTATAAAGCAAAACGCCCGAATTGTAAACAGTATTTTTTTTAAAATCAGACTGTGTCATGTAATTTCTCTATCGATCCTCATAGCCACATTCCTCAAACACGCGTATGTCCTCTTTGATATGCCATATCTATTGATTCACCTCCCCTGCAGTATGGCATTGCGGCGAGATAGACTGCGGGAGAGGAGGACCGCGGTGGCGGAAAGACCAAAGATGAGTGCGAAAATCATGACTGCGCAAACCATGAAATAGCCGTTTGGCAGTATCAGGATGCTAGGGTCTACAGCGGCGTCGAATATCCAGAAGTCGTTGTCGAATAATGTTTCGTGGAACCTCACGAAGAAACGCTTCCAATCAAGTCCGAGATAGAGGAGGATGGCGATGGCGAGGATAGCCGAGACCATACCGCCCATTTTCAAGAACTTCACCTTGCCGAGGCGCAGAAGATGCACTATTAGTGGAACGAGCCCTGCGACCGAAGCAATGAGGACTATCTGAAACACCGCGAAGATGCGTTTCACTTCTTCATAATGAATGCGCCCATTAGCAGATAGACCCAACGTTGGAAGATCAAGCGGAGCTACAGAGAATACCGAGTTGTATTGTATCAGCGCTTTGTAGTTGGCGATAATTTCGGGCATGGGAATGCCTACGGAATCATGCCATCCCGTCGCCGATATGTATGCGTAGTACAGCGGACGAAAGTTCAAAGTGAATACGACGGCGAATGAGTAGATAAAAAAAAGGACGAGTACGGTAGCACAACACGCCACTACTCCACCACACGTGATTGAACGAGCTGCAATACGCTGGTACAATGTCTTCATGCGAACATTGTATCATAGGGAGGCATCGATTAAGAATATATCATGGTCGGTTTTTTGGCTTGTCGCGGCGAACGCAGCGATTTACGTGCGGTTTACGCTTGCGGATATGGGCTTTGATGGACGCCTCGCGTCCGTTATATCTTCGGATAGGCTGAAATACGTCTCGATTTGCATATGTCTGGCCATTTCCCTAATCGTGTTGCGCAGTACGCCTTATCGCAGAGACGCGCTACTACAGGTTCTCACGTTCGCGTTCACACTTGTCGCGGACTTCATCATACTGTTCACTCCGCGCTTCTCCGTGGGTATCATGGTGTTCTGCGGCGCTCATATTACGGCCCTCATCAGGTATACCGGCATAAGAGACGCAAAGCGGGTAGCTGTGGCGACGGGCATCATACTCGCCGGATCCTGTATCACGCTTATCGCAAGCCGGCCTGTGATGTTCGATGATGTAGCCATATTCCATTTTGACAGCGAACTGCGCGCAGAATTGATAGCCGCGATAGCCTATGCCATACTGATAACGTCAACGACGATCAGCGCGTTCAGGAGGAGACAGGCACGCATGAACAACATCATGTCTCGCTTAGGCATGATCTTGTTTATGCTATGCGATGTCAACGTATTGATGTGGAATCTGCGCGGTGGAGTGGGTCTTACGGCGATCCCGGAATGGACGGGTACGCGGATATGGACGTTCTACTTGCCGGGGCAGACCATGCTCGCGATGTCGGCCATGGATTTCGGACGACCTACAAATCCCAGCTCGAAAGATACTTCTCCTGTTCGGGAGTGAGCCTGTCTATCTCCACACCCCACGCAGAGAGCCTCTGCCCCGCGATGAGGTCGTCTATCTCCGAGGAAACGTCTACGACATCCCTGGGAAGCTTTTTGTAATTCTGCTGTATATACATGGCCGACATGAACTGGACAGCAAAGCTCATATCCATGATCTCGGCCGGGTGACCGTCGGCAGCCGCTATGTTCACGAGCCTGCCTTCGGCCATTACATGCACGGTCTTGCCGCCAGGCAGTACGTAGGCGATGATATTCGCGCGCGCCTCGTACGAGCGCTCAGCCCTCTCCTCGAGCGAACGCACGTCAACCTCAACGTTGAAATGGCCCGCATTCGCGAGGATGACACGGTCTTTCATGAGGACCATGTGCTCCAGGGTGATCACATCCCGGCATCCGGTAGCCGAGATGAAGATGTCTCCTAGAGACGCTGCCGCATACATCGTCATGACCTGATAACCATCCATGCGCGCTTCGATAGCCTTGACGGGATCTATCTCCGTTACTATGACGGTCGCGCCCAGGGCCGACGCGCGCATGGCGATGCCGCGGCCGCACCAGCCGTAGCCCGCGACCACGACGATCTTGGAAGCTACTATGAGATTCGTATTACGCAGTATACTGTCCCATACGGACTGACCCGTGCCGTATCTGTTGTCGAATAGGTGCTTGCATCTGGCATCGTTCACGGCAACGACGGGATACTTCAAGCGGCCATCAGCGGCGAGAGCTTTCAGACGCAGTATGCCCGTAGTGGTCTCCTCACCACCGCCGCGGACCTCCTCCGCGAGGTCCGGGCGCTTACCATGGAGGCATGCCGCAAGGTCGCCCCCATCGTCGATGACGATGTGTGGCCGGTGCTCGAGCGCCATCTCTATGTGTCTGTAGTAATCTTCCTCGCTCTCACCATGCACGGCGTACACGCGCATCCCTTCCTCGGCAAGCGCGGCCGCCGCATCGTCCTGCGTAGACAGCGGGTTGCATCCGGTAACCGACATGGCGGCCCCGGCGGCGGCTAAGGTTTCACATAGGTAGGCCGTCTTGGGCTCAAGGTGTATCGACAGGCTGATACGTACACCGTGGAACGGTTTTTCCCTTTCGGTCAGGGCTCCGTACTTTTCCTTCAGACCTGTAAGCAAGGGCATATTGTGTCTGACCCATTCGATGCGCTGTCGCCCCGAAGGTGCGAGCGTTATATCTTTAATATCATAATCCTGCATTTTCATTTCACTCCAATCCTGCGGCGATGTTGTCGACGCGCCCAAGCAATGTGTCCGCTCCGTGGGCCAGCAGATCCTGCAACTCGAGCGTCGCTATCCATTTGTGTGGGATGACGTCCAGTCCGTAGCAGGCACCCAGCGCGTTCCCCACTATCGGAGCGATGCTGTCCGTATTGCCACCGAAGGTCGTAGCCGCGAGTACTGCTCCGTCAAAATCATCCTTGTACCTGAGACAGACAAATATCGCAAGTGCGGCCGCTTCCTCTGCAGTATAGCCCTCGCCCAGCTCCTCCATCGCCTTCAATGCCGGCACACCGGAGGACGCGAGAGCTATCGCCCTATCGATGAGAGAGGACGCGGCCTCGTGCCCATCATGACGGCGTAGACGCGACAACGCCTTAGAAGCCGCATACGCAAGGTCTGCCCCTGAGATGATGTTCGCCACGAACGAGGCGTAGTACCCGGCCGACAGTATCGCATCCATATGACCGTGAGTCAATGCTCCACTCTCCATCCCTATGCGGAACGCCATCTCCTCGTTCTTCCAGAAGTACAGCCCTATCGGGGCGACACGCATGACGCTACCACAACCCTTTGAGCTGTTCACCCTATTCTTTATTGTTCCGTATTTGTTTTTGATGCTACCGGCAAGCGCGGTCATGCTAGTTTCTCCGGTCCCGCGACGCGCAAACAACTCCTCCCACTCGAGTATCTCACCTTTGAGGATAAAATCGTAATCCTTATCCGCGAGGTTGCCCGTCTGCGTATAGTACCATTTCTGATACGAGTAGAACAGACAAGGGATATACGCGTACACGCCGCGCTTGATAGCCCTGTCATCTGCCCATACCAAACCGTCCACCGTGAATATCGTCATCTGCGTGTTGTCGGAAATCAGGTCCTTGTTCTTATCGCGAATACCGTAAGCCCTAGCGTCGGAAACACCTCCGCCGAGCAGGCATCCTCTATAGTTCGATATGCTTACTCTCATTGCCTTTCCTTTACGTTAATGCGCGCCATCGCCACACTATCCCCTATCACTGTATTTTTACATAAATGTCTTTGTTCAGAACACGCATAATCACTGCTCATTCCACCGTGACAGACTTTGCGAGGTTGCGCGGCTTGTCTATATCCCTTTTCCTGAGCTTTGCGATATGGTATGCAAATAGCTGCATCGGTACGACGGCAAGTATCGGCGCCACCTCGTCCGAGCACTCGGGTATCATTATCGTATCGTCGGATATCCTCCTGATGCGATTGTTGCCCTTCTTCGCGACACCCACAACGTAGGCGTGACGCGCCTTGATCTCCTCTATGTTTGAAAGCATTTTCTCGTACAGACGGTCCTGGGTAGCGAGCACGACGAACAGCGTGCCCCTGTTGATGAGGGCTATCGTGCCATGTTTGAGCTCACCCGCCGCTATCGCGAACGAGTTGATATACGAAATCTCCTTCAGCTTCAGGCTGGCCTCATATGCTGTGCCCACGTCCGAACCGCGACCAATGTAGAATATTTGCTCTCTCACTGCGAATTTGCTTGCCAGCCTAGCGACGTGATCGTCAGCCCCTAGCACATCCGACATCTTGGCGGGCAACTTTTTCAGTTCGTCTACGATTCTATCATATTCCTTCCGAGGGAGAGTGTTCCGCGTTTTTCCCATATATAGAGCAAGCAGAAAAAAGCATACGAGCTGCGTCGTGTAAGCTTTCGTGGACGCCACCGCGATCTCCGGTCCCGCCCATGTATAGAGTACATCGTCAGATTCACGTGTGATGGAGCTACCGACGACATTGCATATGGAGAGTATGCGCGCACCCCTGCGTTTGGCCTCGCGCATAGCCTCGATGGTATCGGACGTCTCACCGGACTGGCTGACGCAGATGAATAGAGTATTCTCGTCGATGATGGGATCCCTGTACCTGAACTCGGACGCGAGATCCGTCTCCGTGGGTATCCTTGCGAAATTCTCGATCAGCTCCTTGCCCTGCATCCCGGCGTGATAGGCTGTCCCGCAAGCCACTATATATATCCTACTTATGGAGTCGAGCTCCTTTTTTGTAAGCTTGATGCCATCGAGCTTCACCTCGCCTTTGGCGTTTATCCGGCCTTCAAGAGTCTTGTTGACCGCTTCGGGCTGCTCGTATATCTCCTTCTTCATGAAGTGTTCGTAACCACCCTTTTCAGCCGCAGCCGCATCCCATGTCACATGCATTTTCTCTCGCTTCACGCGCGTCATATCTTCGTCAAAGATCTTGATGTCGCCCCTCGAGACCACAACTATCTCGCCGTTCTCGATCAGATAGATATCGCGGGTATATTTGAGAAGCGCGGGAATGTCGGAAGCCAGATAGTTGCATCCCTTGCCGATGCCCGCGATGAGAGGCGCATCCTTCCTGACCGCCACGATACGGTCCTCGTCGTCTGCTGAGATAGCGCCGATCGCATACGCGCCGCGCATTCTCTCGACGGCCTTCCTGACCGCATCTACGAGATCACCGTTGTAATAAACGCAGATGAGCTGCGCGATCACCTCGCTGTCCGTTTCGGATTTGAACTCTACATTGTGGTTCTTTATCAGCCACGACTTCAGCTCCATGTAGTTCTCGATAATGCCGTTGTGAACTATCGCTATGCGCCCGTCACAGCTCAGATGAGGGTGGGCATTCTCACGTATCGGCGCTCCATGCGTGGCCCAGCGCGTATGCCCGATACCGATATTACCATCGAAATCGTTCTTTTTGATACGCTTCTCAAGGTTACCAATCACTCCGGATTCCTTGCGCAAGAGCAGCTTGCCATCCTTGTTCAGCGCGATCCCTGCACTGTCATACCCTCTGTATTCAAGGCTTTTCAGCCCCGATATGATGATTTCCTTAGCGCTTTCGTCCCCTACATACCCTACTATTCCACACATATCAGTCTCTTTTTCCTTCCTATCCTAATTTCTTCTCGATCAACTCCGCAAGATCCTCCGCATCACGCTCAAGCTCCTTCGCGTCGGGCCCCTCTATCATGACCCTGACGAGCGGTTCCGTACCGGACGCGCGTATCAGCACCCGCCCTTCCCCACTATATTTTTTTTCTACTTTTTCTATAGCTATGCTTATCTCCGGATCGGAGAGGTACGCGCCTTTATTCTCGTTTCTGACCCTCGCGTTTCGTAGCGCCTGAGGATATATGCGCACAGCCGCAGCCGCTTCGGAGGCTCTCACCTCCATGTCCGCGAGCGCTTCTATCAGCCGTAACGACGCGTATAGCCCGTCGCCCGTGGTGTTATGGTCGAGAAAGATAATATGGCCGGACTGTTCACCTCCTATGACGCAATCCGTCCTCCGCATGAGCTCGAGCACATACCTGTCGCCGACATCCGCGAGCTGTAGCTCTATACCTTCTCTATCCGCCGCGAGCTGTAGCCCTATGTTGCTCATTATCGTTGCGGTCAGCAGATTGCCCGCGAGCCTACCCCTTCTCTTGTAGTGTGCCGCGCATATGTACATGATCCTATCGCCATCGATAATCCCTCCGTTTTCGTCAGCGGCAATCAGCCTGTCCGCGTCGCCATCGAAAGCGAGCCCGATATCCGCGCCCTCACGTATGACCGCGGCACGCATGGCTTCGGGATGTGTGGAGCCGACGCCGTCATTGATATTCGCCCCGTCCGGATGGTCACCGATAGTGATCAGGTCCGCTCCTAGCGTTTCAAAGAGCATCCTCACCGCGGTGGACGCAGCTCCGTTGGCGCAATCGACCACGACTTTTACCCCCTTCAAGGACACGGCCATGCCCTCCGCCAGGTGACCGACATACCGGCGCAACACGTCATCCTCACGGCAGGACGACGTACCTATTTCCGACCCGGAAACATGGGGCCCTTCGATGGGGCCTCCGAGCGCGATAGACGCGATCTCATCTTCTATCGCATCATCGATTTTGAAACCCTCCTCGTTGAAAAACTTGATGCCGTTGTATTCAAACGGATTGTGCGAGGCGGATATAACGGCTCCGCAAGCAGCACCCATATCACGCACGATGAAGGCAACGGCGGGCGTCGGCACGACACCTGCGCGGATCACCATCCCACCCATGGACTGTATACCCGCTGACAACCCGTCCTCAAGCATATGCCCAGATACGCGCGTATCCCTTCCTATCACAACAACAGGTCTCTTGCCTGTACCCGCTTTTGCTATCACGTAGGCGCTTGCCTTGCCGAGCGCACACGCGAGCTCCGGCGTCAGATCAACGCCCGCTATACCCCTCACTCCATCCGTTCCAAACAGTCTGGCCATCTATTGTTTCGCTCCTTGTCCATTACCCGCGCGTACAGACGGTCCGCTGACGCTCTCGGTGCGAGGCTTGCTTTCGAATGAAGCGCCCGCATCCGCAATAGTAGCGACTCTCACATCAACCGCAATCGGAGAAAAGTCGACTCGCTTGAAAGAATCCGCCTTCTTATGGCTGATGAGAACCTTGATCTGACCCTGCTCTATATCCTTGTTCTTTAACTCGACAAACATACCAAGGTCCTTGGGCGAAAAATGTGAGAGCTGCTCGCGCGAGCCGAACACAGTAGCTGTGACCGTACCCGTGATGATGTTGGCCGAATATCCTTCGGGTACGCTCCTGATCTCTATCATGTCGTTTGTTATGGTGAAGCTCTTGGCTTCCTCTCCACCTATCTCTATCATCACTGCGAGACCGCGTGAGGCATCGGCCAGCTCCAGCCCGGCATCGGCCAGCTCCTCCCCGTCGGAGAGTTTGAGCTCCGGCGTTATGATAGTCGTCGAGCGCAAATTGCCTATATCTATGGGCGCGGCCTTCACCATGTCTATCTCCGCAAGATCTTCCTCTCCTCCGCGTATAAACACTTTATCAGGAACTTCCTTTTTGGTAACAGCAAGGGATCCGGGAGGTTTGCCCCGTATCTCGATATCGAGCGGGACTTCCTTGACGTAACAAAGCCTCGTCGTCACCTTTACGGAGTTCTGAGACATCGTGCCTACGTAAACCCTATCCCCTCCCTTGCCCACGGGAACTACATCAGCGTTGATCGTCCGCTCGGTTTCGCGAAGTTGCGATGAATCTATCTCCGCCCTGACATAGCTGATGCTGTCCACGTCAGACCGGGTTCCCGATACCTCTATTTCCCCGGGTTTGACCGAGATGAATCCTGGTTCCATGTTCGGGGGAAACTCCTCCGAATAATTGAGTCTGATCGGCTTGTTGGCCGAGACGAGTTCCTCCACCTTCACCTCTATATACTCCGGATATATCGCCTGTATCTCTACCGTTTCGGGTCCTGTAACGCCGACCTTGACCGTGTTGACGCCCAGAGGGAAATTGCTCATATTCGCCGTGGCGACAAAATTCTCAGCGGTCAGTTTGGCCACATCAGAACCGGGACCTTGCACGGTGACATCTACGGCAAAAGAATCTGAAGCCACCGTCAGGTTGTCTGACGCGAGGGCTTCGAGATTTGTGAGATCAACATGTACACCTTTAACGGTCTTTTCTTCGGTAGGATTGATTTCAGCGGTCACATAAGCCCATAGTGCAAAGGCGCATGCTATCGATATGATGATGTCTATGACCTTCTTGTTAAACATTATCGCCCCTCCGGAACAACGCCCTGAATCCCGGCTTATCTGAGCCTGACGATTCGTCGAGGAACATGTTGAGTATCTCTTTCTCGATAGTCTTTATGTCGAGGAATCTCTTGATCTTGCCGTCATACGCGGACGAAATCACCCCCGTCTCCTCCGAGACGATGATGCAGTATGCGTCTGAGACCTCAGTGATACCTATGCCCGCGCGGTGCCTCATGCCGAGTTCCTTAGGCAGGCTCATGTTCTTTGACAGCGGCAGTACGCAACCGGCCGCGTGTACCCGTCCCTCGCGCACTATAGAGGCACCATCGTGCATGGGCGCGCCGACATAGAAGATATTCTTCAAAAGCTCAGGCGTCACGTCCGCATCCAGAACCGTACCGGTCTCGGCGAAGTCATCCAGTGACACCTCATGCTCCATAACGATGAGCGCACCCGTCTTGCCGTTTGAAAAATCGTCGACAGCCTTGGCTATAGCGGAGGCTGAGGACTTGATTCTCTCGTTGTCTACGGCGGTGAACCTCATCGTGAAGATTCGCCCCCTGCCGATATATTCGAGCACGCGACGCAACTCCGGCTGAAACACGACGACGAGAGCGATGATGCCAAAGGTCATGACTCCGTTCAATATCCAGTTAAGCGCATAAAGATGTAACACTCCGGAAAAGAACGCCGCCAGAATGAGTATGATGAAACCTTTGACGATCTGCTCAGCCCGGCTTTCGCGAATGAATCCAAGCGCTTTGTATATGATGAAAGCGATGATAGCTATGTCTATTACGTCGAGTACGCCGAAACCATTGGCGAGGCTCGTGAAAAATTCCTGCATACCGCCTCCGTGGCAACCGTTGTCAGTATAACTGCCAACACTTCTATATAATACTCCCGATTGCACAATTATTCAACCGACAATATTCATCATCCGCCATTTTACATAAAAAATCCTGCAAATGACATTCCATCCGCAGGATTTGCACGAAATCCGTATCATGAGTGACTTGCGCCACTTAGATTTCCGTTTCAAGCAGGCCGTAAGTTCCGTCGTTCCTCCTGTAGACGACCCCCACACTGTCCGTATCCATATCGAGGAACACGAAAAACGTGTGACCAACGAGCTCCATCTGTAATATTGCCTCGTCCGGGGTCATGGGATGAAGCGAGAACTTCTTGCGACGCGCTATCGTAAGAACTTCATCCTCCTGAGCGTCTACGTCTGGAATGCCTTCAAAGTTGAGCACACCCTTATCCTTGTGCTTCTTGACGAGCTTCTTTTTGTATTTGGCTATCTGACCCGCGAGCCGGTCAACCACCTTATCTATGCCGGCGTAAATGTCCGCAGTGCTGTCTTCTGCACGAAATACTATGCCTTTTGCATTGATCGTCGCCTCTATGCTCTGCCTGCCCTTTTCTAGAGAGAGGGTGACATGCGCCTCCGTATCGCCTTTGAAATACTTATCCAGCTTCTGAAATTTGGTTTCCACTTTGTCCAGTAGGTAGTCGCTGGCCTTGAGGTTCTTGCTTGAAATGTTGACGTACATCATGCCCTCCTATTCCTGTAGGCCTCTGCCTTCATTTTCAACGGATTCGTTCACGACCATGTCGCTACCGATGTTGTCGTCCACAACGTTCGTCATCTCGGCTATTTCAATGATCTCGTCGTCCGGTTCTTCAATTCTGGCTTCGAGCTGCGCCTGGTAGGCGTCCATGAACTCCGCGTTCACTCCATAGTCGACGCTGATGTTCTTGTAACGCTTCATGCCCGTCCCGGCGGGGATGAGTTTACCTATTATCACGTTTTCCTTGAGTCCGAGCAGATTATCGCGCTTCCCCTTAATGGCCGCTTCGGTCAATACTTTCGTCGTTTCCTGGAATGATGCGGCGGAAAGGAAGGAGTTTGTGGCTAGCGACGCCTTCGTTATGCCGAGAAGCTCGCGCTTGTATTCCGCGGGTACCTCCGCAGACCCGAGTTTGGAGTTCTCCTCCTCTATCTCATGTTTTGAGTAGAGGTTGCCGGGCAACAGATTTGTATCTCCCGGATCATCTATCTTGTACTTGGACAGCATCTGGCTCACGATGATCTCTATATGCTTATCGTTGATGTCCACTCCCTGCAGCTTGTACACGCGCTGGACCTCCTTGAGCAGATACTGATATACGGCCGCTACGCCGCTGTATTTCAGTATATCCTTGGGATAGAGCGCTCCCGATGTCAGCGCCTCCCCAGCCTCTACGAAATCGCCTGCCTCGACTATGACCCTCCTGTCGAACGGTATGGTGTATATCTGGGGCTCGCCGCTATCTCCTACTATGTTGATCTCACGTCTGCCTTCCGTAAGCGTTTCTATGGACACGACTGTGCCGTCCTCACGGCATATCTCGGCCGGAGCCTTGGGCTTGCGGGCCTCAAACAGCTCCTCAACCCTCGGCAGGCCCTGGGTAATGTCGCCACCTGCTACGCCTCCCGTATGGAAGGTGCGCATCGTCAACTGCGTACCCGGCTCGCCTATAGACTGCGCGGCCTGTATGCCTACGGCCTCGCCTATGTTGACGATCTCGCCTGTCGCCATGTTGCGACCGTAACACTTCGCGCAGATACCCGTCGCACTGTGACAGGTCAGCACGGAACGTATGGCAACCTTCCCGATGCCGGCAGCCTCAACCCTTTCGGCAGCTTCCTCCGTGATCTCCTCGTTTCTCTCCACGATGACCTCGCCCGTCTCAGGGTCGCTGATGTCGTCGAGTGCTGTGCGCCCTATGATACGCTGCTTCAGCTTCTCGATGATTTCCTTGCCCTGACGAAAATCCGATACGACGATGCCCTCGTTCGTGCCGCAGTCCTCCTCGCGCACTATCACGTTATGCGATACATCGACGAGCCTTCTCGTGAGGTATCCTGACTCCGCGGTACGCAGGGCAGTGTCCGCGAGCCCCTTTCTCGCTCCGTTCGTCGATATGAAGTATTCGAGTACAGACAAGCCTTCGCGAAAGTTCGCCTTGATAGGTATCTCTATGGTCTTGCCCGTAGCTGTAGCCATAAGCCCGCGCATACCGCTGATCTGGCGTATCTGGTTCTTCGAACCTCTCGCGCCGGAATGGGCCATGATGTAGAGATTGTTTAATTTGTCAAGTGATCCCATGAGCGCGTCAGCCACATCATCCGTAGCCTTCGTCCACGTACGCACGACGCCGTTGTATCGCTCCTGCTCCGTCATGATACCTTTCTGATAGGCTTCCTCGTATTTCTCCACGCGAGAGTTCGCCATCTCGATGATGGCTTCTTTCTCGCCGGGTATCTCCATATCCGATACGCTGATGGTAACGGCAGCTAGCGTAGAATAATGAAAGCCCAGCTCCTTGACGTGATCGAGCATGATGGCCGTATCCGTATTCTTGTGCTTACGGTAACAGCGGTCGATGATGCGTCCGAGCCCCTTCTTGTCGCAAAAGAAATTGACCTCAAGCGAATATGCGTCGTAGTTCCCGCTGCCCGGATCGCCGCGATCGACGAAACCCAGATCTTGAGGAATGTTCTCATTGAAGATGAAGCGGCCTACGGTGGAGTCTATCAGCCTACCGCGAGTATCATTCTCATCTGCAAAACGCCTGACGAACACCTTGGCATGTATGCTTACCGCGCCCTCCCGGTACGCCATGAGCATCTCGTCATAATCCGTGAACACCTTACCGTCACCCTTTTCCGTCTTGTAAGAAGTGAATGCAGGCTTGCCTTCATCATCCTTATACTCGGGGTTCTGCCACAGAGTCACTCCGGACTTTTCGTCGACCTTCAAACGGTTGAACGGCTCGTTTCTATCCTTCTTGTTCACAGTCCTGGACTTGGCCGATACGCCATCCTCCCCATCATCCGGGGACTTCACCTCTATACCGGCGTGGGTGAGGTAATAGGAACCTAGGATCATGTCCTGTGTGGGTGTCGTGATGGGCGAGCCGTCCTTAGGCGCGAGAATGTTGTTGACCGAGAGCATGAGGAAACGCGCCTCGGCCTGTGCCTCGACGGTGAGTGGGACGTGGACAGCCATTTGATCGCCGTCGAAGTCCGCGTTGTATGCAGTACACACGAGCGGGTGTAACCTTATGGCCTTACCCTCTACAAGCACCGGCTCAAACGCCTGTATTCCTAGCCTGTGTAGCGTGGGTGCGCGATTGAGAAGGACGGGGTGCTCCCTGATTACCATATCAAGGACGTCCCATACCTCGGGCATGACCTTGTCGACCATGCGCTTCGCGATTTTGATGTTGTGAGCCGCGCCATTGCCGACGAGCTCCTTCATTATAAAAGGCTTGAACAGCTCAAGGGCCATCCTCTTGGGAAGACCGCATTGATAGAACTTCAGTTCAGGACCGACGACTATGACGGACCTCCCCGAATAGTCGACACGCTTGCCGAGCAGGTTCTGGCGAAAACGCCCCTGTTTGCCCTTCAGCATATCCGAGAGTGACTTGAGCGGCCTGCTACCGGGCCCCGTCACAGGACGACCGCGCCTGCCGTTGTCGATAAGGGCGTCTACGGCTTCCTGGAGCATGCGCTTCTCATTGCGCACGATGATGTCGGGCGCGGAAAGATCCTTCAGCCTGATGAGCCTGTTGTTCCTGTTGATGACGCGTCTGTACAGATCGTTCAGGTCAGACGTCGCGAAACGTCCGCCGTCGAGCTGCACCATGGGCCTGATATCTGGGGGTATCACGGGGATGACTTCCAGGATCATCCACTCCGGACGATTGCCCGATGTGCGCAGAGCTTCCACCACTTCAAGCCGCCTGACTATCTTGACCTTTTTCTGCCCCGTAGCGTCCTTCAGCTTGGACTTCAGCTCCGCCGAGAGTTCATCCAGATCGATCTGAGTGAGAAGCTCGCGTACAGCCTCCGCTCCCATACCGGCCTTGAATCCATCGCGGTACTCCGCCTTGTTCTGCCGATACTCATCCTCTGTTATCGTCTGCTTGTAAGCAAGCCCCGTATCACCAGGCCTGATCACTATATAGCTTGCGAAATATAGAACCTCCTCAAGCTTTTTGGGAGCTATGTCGAGGATGAGACTGATGCGGCTCGGTATGCCTTTAAAATACCATATATGGGAGACGGGGGCAGCCAGCTCGATATGGCCCATACGCTCACGGCGCACTTTGGCCTTCGTGACTTCCACTCCGCATCGATCACAGACGATCCCCTTGTAGCGTATGCGTTTGTATTTGCCGCAATGACACTCCCAGTCCTTCGTGGGGCCGAATATACGCTCACAAAAAAGACCGTCCTTCTCGGGTTTGAGCGTACGATAGTTGATCGTTTCAGGCTTTGTAACGATGCCCTTGGACCAACTGATTATCTTCTCGGTCGAGGCGAGGCTTATCTGTAAAGCTTCAAAGTTGTTAAGCTCATTATCTTTGTCTCTATAGTTCAATGCCCGCTCCTCCTAAACTTCGTTGTTCACTTCGACATCCGCATCCAACGCATCTATGTCTTCATCCAATTCATCATCGTCTTCTTCTTCGTCGATGGGCTTACTCGGCGCAAGCTGGTAATAACCATCGTCATCGGATGTCAACTTATCTGTCGAGATCATGCGCTCCAGCCCGGACGATGTACCGAGATCAACGTACTCCTTGAGCTCTATCTCCTCGTCCTCCTCAGACAGCACCTTCACATCAAGCCCCAGGCTCTGTAGCTCCTTTATCAGCACTTTGAACGACTCGGGGATGCCCGGCTCAGGAATGTTGCCGCCCTTTACGATCGCCTCGTAGGTCTTGACTCGTCCCACGATGTCGTCCGATTTGACCGTCAGTATCTCCTGAAGTGTGTACGCTGCCCCGTATGCCTCGAGCGCCCATACCTCCATCTCTCCGAAACGCTGCCCGCCGAACTGCGCTTTACCTCCGAGAGGCTGCTGCGTAACCAGCGAATATGGCCCTGTGCTTCTCGCGTGTATCTTGTCGTCCACGAGGTGATGGAGCTTGAGCATGTACATGTAACCGACGGTGACCGGGTTGTCAAAGTATTCACCCGTTCGGCCGTCCCTGATATTCAACTTACCGCTTTCCGGGTACCCGCATTCCCTCAACAGATCAATGATGTCATCCTCCTTAGCGCCGTCGAACACGGGCGTACTGATGTACCAGCCCTTTTCTTTCGCCGCGAGGCCGAGATGAACCTCCAGTACCTGACCCACGTTCATACGTGAAGGTACGCCCAGAGGGTTGAGCATGACCTCGATAGGCTTGCCGTCCTCCATGAACGGCATATCCTCCTCCGGAAGTATGCGCGAGATGACACCCTTGTTGCCGTGGCGTCCGGCCATCTTGTCACCTACGCTTATCTTGCGCTTGGTCGCTACGTAGACGCGCACAAGCCTGTTGACGCCCGGCGATAGATCGTCTCCGTTCTCACGGCTGAACGTCTTGATGTCCACTACGATACCGGTGTTGCCGTGCGGCACTTTCAGGGATGTGTCGCGTACCTCGCGGGCCTTCTCTCCGAATATGGCGCGGAGCAACCTCTCCTCGGAGGTCAGTTCCGTCTCACCTTTAGGAGTGACTTTGCCCACGAGGATGTCGTACGACGTCACTTCGGCGCCTACGCGCACAATGCCATCCTCGTCGAGATCCTTCCTCGCGTCCTCACCGACGTTCGGTATATCGCGCGTGATCTCCTCAGGGCCGAGCTTCGTGTCTCTCGCCTCGGCCTCATACTCCTCGATATGCAGGGACGTCAGCACATCATCCATGACGAGGCGCTCGTTCAGGACGATGGCGTCCTCATAGTTGTACCCCTCCCACGTCATGAAGCCTATGAGCAGATTCTTGCCAAGAGCCACCTCTCCTTCATCCGTAGACGGCCCGTCGGCGATGACCTCGCCCTTCTTCACGCGCTCACCCTTCGTCACGATCGGACGCTGATTGATGCACGTGCCCTGATTCGAGCGCTTGAACTTGAGCAAATTGTAGGTGTCCACACCGCCATCGTTGGCGGCCTCGGCAAACCTTATCTCTCTCTCCTTCGCGGCGATCTGCGCGTTTACCTCGCTGAGGTTCATATCCAACGTCGAGATGCGCTTCTCTAAAGAAGCGACCCGCTTCACTTCCCGGCTGTCCTCGGCCTCCAGGTTAACGAGGGTGTCAAGCTCTTTCTCGATGGACCTCCTGTCGACCTTGAGCTTCTTTTCAGACTCTTTGCTGTTCTCCTTTATCTCAGCGATCTTGTCGTTTATCGCTTTCTTCTCATCTGCAGTCTGCGCTTTCTTGAGCTTCTCCTTCTGGACGGCAATCTGTTTCTTGGTCTTCTCGAGCCTGCTCTCTATCTTCTCGAGCTTTTCCTCGGCGGATATCCTTTTTTTCTCGTATGCTTCGTGTTTCTTTTCAAGTTCCTTGCGCTCCAAAGCCTTCTCTGTGCGCTCCGTCGTCCATCTCGAGCGCTGCGACTCGAGCTTGCCGAGCTCGCCGGTCAACGCCTCGATATCGATGGGCTCACCCGGATCGTCGCGCTTGATCCTGATGACGGTAGCATCCGCATACTCCACGATGCCGTCATTCTTTGCGAGCACGACCACTCCGCTGTCACGGGCTGCGATGTACTCCATCCCCGTCCCGATGATGGGCGCGTCCGTAACGAGAAGAGGCACGGCCTGCCTCTGCATGTTCGATCCCATGAGCGCCCTGTTCGCGTCATCGTTTTCGAGGAAAGGAATCATAGCTGTAGCCACGGATACGACCTGCTTGGGCGACACGTCTATATAGTCGATCTTTTCCCTCGGCACGAGGTCTATCTCGCCACCCCTGCCTCTCGACGCCACACGCCGGTTCACGAACGCGCCCTTGCTGTCGAGCGGTTCATTGGCCTGCGCGATGATGAGCATCTCCTCGTCGTCGGCGGTAAGATAATGTATCTCATCCGTGACGGCACCCTTATCCTTATCCACCTTGCGGTACGGAGTCTCGATGAACCCGTACTCGTTGACCTTTCCATAGGTCGTCAGCGAACCGATGAGGCCGATGTTCGGACCTTCAGGCGTCTCTATCGGGCACATACGCCCGTAGTGTGAATGATGAACGTCGCGGACTTCGAAGCCGGCACGTTCCCTGGACAGGCCACCCGGACCGAGTGCGGAAAGACGCCTCTTGTGCGTGAGCTCCGCGAGAGGATTGTTCTGATCCATGAACTGCGACAACTGGGAACTGCCGAAGAACTCCTTGATCGCGGCAGTGACCGGCCTGATGTTGATGAGTTCCTGCGGCGTCGTGACGTCTACATCCTGCTGTATAGTCATGCGTTCGCGCACCACGCGCTCCATACGCGCGAGCCCGATGCGGAACTGATTCTGCAAGAGCTCGCCGACCGTGCGCACGCGGCGGTTACCGAGGTGGTCGATATCATCCGTACTGCCTATGCCGAGCGGTAGCCCGAGTATGTAGCTGATGGAGGCGATGATGTCATCTGCGTGTATGTGCTTAGGCGACAGCTCGGACTTGCGCCTCCTGATCTCGCCGACCAGTTCGTCACCCTTTAGATTCATCTCAAGTATGGATTGCAGAGTGGGGTAATGAACCTTGTCCGGTAATCCTTCCTCGTCCTTACCTATCTTCACAAAGTCGGACAGGTTCACGAAACAGTTGCCAACGATCTCAAATACAAAGCGATCCTTCAAGGCACGCGTATCAACAGGGCTGTAGACCTTTACGGACCTTACGCCCGCGCTTTCTATCTCGATAGCCTTGTCACGTCCCACGACCTCGTCCTTGGAGGCGAGCACCTCACCCGTCGAAGGGTCAATGACATCGGCGGCGACGCGCTGATCAGCCAGACGATTGGATATGCCGAGCTTCTTGTTGTATTTGTATCTGCCTACGCGTGCGAGATCATACCTGCGCTCATCGAAAAAGAGGTTGTTGAACATAGACCTCGCGCTCTCGATAGCGGGCGGCTCTCCCGGCCTGAGCTTCTTGTAGACCTCCTTGACCCCGTCGTCGGGAGTCTCCGCAACATCCTTGCCAAAGGTGGCTGTCAGAGACGGGTATATCTTGCCCGTGACATCCGAAAGTCCCGCAAGCGTGTCGTAGTCCTCGCCGAACGCCGCGAGGATGTCCTCCTGCGAGGAGAAGCCGAGGGCGCGCAGAAGCGTCGTGGCCGCGATCTTCCGCGTACGATCGACGCGCACCCACAGATGTCCGCTGGAATCCGTCTCATACTCAAGCCAGGCTCCCCTGTTTGGGATGACCTGCGCCGTGAACTGCTCCGTGCCGTTCTTGTCAATCTCCGAGCCGAAGTACGGTCCGGGCGAGCGCACGAGCTGTGTCACAACCACACGCTCCGCTCCGTTGTATATAAAAGTACCTTTTTCCGTCATGAGCGGAAAATCGCCCATGAAAACTTCCTGCTCCTTGACCTCCCCCGTCTCCTTATTGATGAGGCGGGCGATGACCTTGAGCGGCGCGGCGTACGTGGCGTCACGCTCCTTGCACTCCTCCTGACTGTACTTGGGAGGATCGTCCGGCGTGTTAAGCTTGTGGTCGAGAAACTCAAGTATGAGATTGTCGCTGTAGCTTTTGATCGGCGATATGTCTGAAAAGACTTCCTTTAATCCATCGTTTACGAACCAATTGTATGACTCCGTCTGTATTTGAATGAGGCCCGGCATTTCCGCTACTTCATGTATATTCGAGTAGCTCATGCGCGTTTTTTTGGCGATTTTGACGGGTCGGGGCATAATCATCACTCCTTATCAAGGTACCGAAACTGCATTATACGGCAGTCAAATACTATACCATAGCTACGTCAACATTTCAAGAGAAAACTCGTGAAAAATTGAAATCCCACTTAATACTAATAATTGAAGATTTTTCAATACGGTCGCTACTCGCCAAATTCAGCAAGAGAGAGCATCCTTTCCGCAAACTCCGGATAGACCTTCCTGACGTTTACAGGCTTCATCATGCTGTTCACGATCGCGTGTGTCGTCTCTCCCGACACGACCAGCACACCCGTAGCCTTGTCCGTGACCTCGTATCCTATCGTGATCTTCGAGGCGCCGAGCCTCCTGGGCCACGAAGCGATGTCCAGCACGTCTTCAAACCTCGCCGGGCGCTTGTAGTCCACGGTGACGTTGTAGAGTGGCATCATGAGTCCCCTGGTCTCGAACTTGTCATAGGGAAAACCTATCTCGCGCAAAGCCTCCGTACGGCCAAACTCAAAAAAACGAACGTAGTTTCCATGCCAAACTATGCCCATAGCGTCCGTGTCCGCATACAGGATTCTGACCTCCGTGTGATATTTCGTCAAACCCATACCTATATTCTACCATAAACGCGCACCGCGTGGAGTAAAATACGGCTCTTTTAGGAGTGTCCGTATGGCCGTATGGGGCATATGATAAAATAAAAATGCATCTGCGGCTGTGCAGCGTATAGAGGTATGGTATTGATTGATGGAAAGAACAATTGAATTCCCCGAACTTGGTATATCCGTGCGCGCTAGGGACGGCGACAGCCTGCTGGACGTCATACGGGCGAGCGGCATAGGCATAAGCGCGGACTGCGGCGGACTGGGGCGCTGCGGCAAGTGCGCCGTCAACGCGGACGGCGAGCGGCGGCTCGCGTGCAGGACCTTCGTGGACGCGGATATGAGCGTGTCCATCCCGTCCGCTGGCGCACGCTACGATATACTCACGGGCACGGACGCCCGAGGCGCGCGCGACGCCGCAGCCGCGGGAGAACCCCCGTCGGGCACAGCCCTAGCAATCGACATAGGCACGACGACGGTCGCATTGCAGCTCATCGACTCCGCAAGCGGCCGGAAGCTAGGGGCGGGGGCCGCGCTCAACGCCCAGCGCGCATACGGCGCCGATGTCATCTCGCGTATAGGCGCGGCGATGGACGATGCGTCCGATCTGTCCGGCGTCATAACGGGCCAGATAGACGGGATGGTAGCGGCGACGCTGAAGGAAAGCGGGGTGGATGCGGGCTCGGTGCGGCGCGTCGCCATAGCGGGAAACACGGCGATGAGCTATCTGCTGCTTGGGCTTCCGTGCCGCTCCCTCGGGCTAGCCCCCTTCAAACCGGAGTTCACGTTCAAGGACGGATATACGTACCGCGAGGTATTCCACGCGGGCACCCTTGACGCCCCCGTCCTCGTCATGCCGTTCATCTCGGCATACGTCGGTGGCGACATCACTGCCGGCCTCCTGACACGGGAGGCCCTCCCCGAGGGAAGGTGCGCTGATGGCGCCAAAGGCTCGTACATGCTCGTAGATATGGGTACGAACGGAGAGATAGCCTATCGCTCAGAGGAGAGGCTGCTCTGCACAGCCACGGCGGCCGGACCGGCCTTCGAGGGGGGCAGCATATCCTGTGGCAGCGGCAGCGTGGAAGGCGCAGTGTCCAAGGTCGGTGTCAGAAACGGCGAGATAGAATATGGAACGATAGGCGATGCCCCCGCGCGGAGCATCTGCGGCTCGGGGCTGCTCGATGCCATGGCCTGCCTCGTCAGGGAGGGTATCATCGACCGAACCGGTGCTATGAACGAAAATTCCATATATGTAAAAGATAAGAACGTAGTGATTGCCGCTGAAGGCGATGTCACCCTGTCGCAACGCGATGTACGGGAGTTTCAGCTCGCAAAGAGTGCCGTGAGGGCTGGAATCGAAACTTTGATCGAAGAGATGGGGGGTCGCATTCCGGACAGGTTCTACCTCGCGGGCGGCTTAGGGCAGCATCTCGACGCGAACAGCGCATTCATCACGGGGCTCTTGCCGGAGACCGCCCGTGGCCGCGTGACACCGATAGGCAACAGCAGCTTGGCCGGGGCCTCGCTCGCCGCGGCCGACGAGAGGCTGATGGCAGACGCCTCGCGCATAGCCGACATGGGGGGGGAGATCAATCTCGCTTCACACCATCGCTTCAACGAACTGTTCATGGAGTATATGATCTTTTGAACGTCACGTGGAGGAGACGGCCTCCTTCATCTTTCGCACGTAATCCGCGATATGGGGTGTTGCGCCCGCTCCATGTTCTTCTATCATCTTCACTATCGCGCTACCGACGATCACGCCGTCGGCGGATTCCGCGACGGCGCGAGCCTGCCCTGGCGTGTGTACGCCGAAGCCGACGGCAACGGGCATATCCGTGACGGCCTTCACCCGACCCGTTATGGATGCGAGGTCTGTAGTTATCTCACGCCGCACCCCGGTGACACCCATCGACGAGACGAGATAGACAAAGCCCGTCGCGCGCGCTGCTATCATCTTCACGCGGCCTTCCGACGTCGGCGCGACGAGGGAGATGATGTCTATGCCGTACTTCGACGCGATGGGCTTTACCTCATGCTGCTCCTCGAACGGAAGATCGGGTATAATGATGCCGTCCAGTCCGCTCTCCGCAGCTTTCGCAAAAAACGCCTCATAGCCGTAATGGTACACAGGATTGAGATAGGTGAGGAATACCAGCGGCACGGAGATACCGCCTTCACGCAACTCCGCAACGAGGTCAAGGAGAGAATCCGTCGTTACGCCCGCCGCGAGCGAGCGCAGGTTCGCTGCCTGTATGACCGGCCCCTCCGCGATGGGATCGGAGAACGGTACGCCTATCTCTATAAGATCGCACCCAGCGTTCCACATGGCGATGACAAACTCCTTCGTACTCTCGATCGATGGATCGCCCCCCGTGACGAATCCGATGAACGCCTTGCCGTGATCAAATGCTTTTGCGATATTGCTCATATGGTGTCCTTCCCACTTCACTCACTCAGCCCACGACCGCGGTAGCGCGCGATAGCGGCGACGTCTTTGTCACCGCGGCCTGACAAGCATATGACGACGCTTTCGTCCGGCTTCATCCGCGGTACGATCTTCCGCGCGTACGCCACCGCGTGCGCACTCTCGATGGCAGGGATGACGCCCTCCGATACCGAGAGGTACTCAAAGGCGTCCACGGCTTCCTCGTCCGTGACAGGCACGTATTCGGCGCGGCCGATTTCATGAAGGCGCGCGTGTTCCGGGCCTATGCCCGGATAGTCGAGGCCCGCCGAGATCGAGTAAACCGGCGCGATGCGCCCATCTTCGTCCTGGCAGAAATAAGATTTCATCCCATGAAAGACGCCCAGCGAACCGTTCGCTACGGTAGCGGCGTTGCGCGGCGTATCCACGCCCTCGCCCGCCGCCTCACAGCCTATCAGTCGCACGCTTTCATCCTCTATAAAGTCGTAGAATATTCCGATGGCGTTGCTGCCACCTCCAACGCAGGCTATGACGGCGGCGGGGAGTCGCCCCTCAACCTCGAGTATCTGCGCGCGCGCCTCGCGGCCTATTACCCTCTGAAAGTCACGTACGACAGTCGGGAACGGGTGCGGCCCCATCACGCTGCCAAGCAGATAGTGGGTGTCACCAGCGCGCGACGCCCATTCCCGCATGGCCTCGTTTACCGCATCCTTCAGCGTCATAGTCCCCGTGGTCACAGCCCTCACCTTAGCGCCGAGCAGTTCCATTCGATACACGTTCAGCGCCTGGCGCTCCGTGTCCTCCTTGCCCATGAACACCTCGCATTCCATGCCGAGCAGGGCTGCAGCCGTCGCCGCCGCAACCCCGTGCTGCCCCGCGCCGGTCTCGGCGATGATGCGGGTCTTGCCCATCCTCTTTGCGAGCAGGGCCTGCCCGAGGACATTATTGATCTTGTGGCTACCCGTGTGATTCATGTCCTCGCGCTTCAGGTATACCTTCGCGCCGCCGAGATCCTCCGTCATCTTCCCCGCGAAGTACAACAACGACGGCCGCCCAGCGTATTCACGCAATAGCCTGTCCAGCTCCGCGCCGAATGTCGGGTCGCGCCGCAAACGTTCGTACTCTGCGTCAAGCCGGATGATCTCGCTCATCAGCGTTTCCGGCACGTACTGCCCACCGAAATCCCCGAATCGCCCCTTGGCCCGCGGCCCGTCCTGTAAATTGCTCATGCACTGCCTCACTTCCGCCGCCGCGAACGGACGGCCTCCACCAATCTCTTGATTTTATCGGCATCCTTGACGCCGTCCGTCTCCACGCCGCTACTCACGTCGATGCCGTACGGCGCCATGCAAATTGCATCTTCGATATTGCCCTCGCCGACGCCGCCCGCGAGGAAGAAGGGGAGGCCCACGCCCTCATCGCCGGGATAGAGAAGGCCATCTCGGTGGCGCCCGCGCAGGGCACTCCAGTCGAACGAACGCCCTGTCCCGCCGTCACCGTTATCGACAAGCAAAAAGTCCGGCCTACCTGAGCCGTCATGCGCGATATCGGCTAAAAAAACATCCGCACGATCATCATCAACCCTATTATTGAATAAAGCTTCCGCAGAAAGAGCTTTTATCACCTGTACGTCCATCAAGCCCGCTTTTGCGCACCGCTCCCGCAGGCGCGAGATATACTCCGCGTCCTCGCCTCCATGCAGTTGCGCCATGCGGATAGTGCCGTCCGCGGCAAGCCGCGTGATCTCGCTCATATCGGCGTCTTTGAATACCCCGACGGTCACGATGTCGTCGTCCAGCCGTGCCCGGAGCGCGGCGACGCGTTCCGGCGTGACGTACCTGCTGCTACTTCGCACAAACACAAATCCGACGTAGTCGGGACGCACCGCGTTCATCACCTCGATATCATCAATCCTCGACAGTCCGCAGATCTTGATCTTAGGGAAACTCACGCCTCCACCATCAATCACGCGAAGCCTCCCTCAGTAACCGAATGAAAGCGGCCTTGTCCTCAGCGCGCATCATAGCTTCGCCGACGAGCACGGCGTCCGTGCGCGCGCCAGCGAGCGCACGTATGTCATCCGGTCCCTTGATGCCACTCTCCGAGACAAATAAGACTTCCTCCGGCACGAGTGAACGCAGGCGCAGGCTGTTCGTCGTGTTTATGCCGAACGTCCTCAGGTCGCGGTTGTTGACGCCGATGATACGCGCGCCCGCTATCACTGCACGGTCTATCTCCTGTTCATCATGCGCCTCAACCAGAGCCGACATACCGAGCCCGTCCGCCATCTGAATGAAACCACGTAGCTCATCGTCGGCCAGTATCGCCACGATCAGCAGTACGGCAGACGCACCGAGCCGGGCTGCTTCATCTATCTGCCACGCGTCCACGATGAAGTCCTTGCGCAGGACTGGGATGTCCACAGCTGCGGCGATGTCTCGCAAATGCCTCGCACTGCCGTGAAACCACCGCGGCTCCGTCAGCACCGAAATAGCTGCCGCACCGGCCGCTTCATAGGATTTCGCTATCTCCCGATAAGGGAAGTCCTCTGCGATAATCCCCTTGGACGGAGAGGCTTTCTTGACTTCGCAGATGAAAGACAGCCCATCCGCAGCTATCGCCCGCTCGAACGATAAGCCACCGGCCCTCTCTCCATGGGCGCCACCATGGCCAACCACGACCTCCGCTTCATCCGGTGCGGCGGCCTTTTCCATGGTCACGCGCCTACGCGTATACTCCGCTATCTCATCGAGTATCGCGGCGCCGGAACATCCGGCCCCGCCATGCAGATCACTCATTCGACATCACCACGAAGCGCTCGAGCTGCGCGAGAGCCTTACCGCTGTCGATAACTTCCTCCACTATCCCGATCCCTTCCTCCAGGGATATCTCCGGCCGCCCTATATGTATGGCCGCCGCCGAATTGAGCAAAACCGCGTTGCGCCGCGCGCCCTTCACCCCGGATAACACTTCACGCGTGATAGCGGCGTTCTCGTCGGGCGAGCCCCCCTCAAGCTCCGATTTGTCGCTGAACGGCATGCCTAAGTCCTCAGGCGAGATGATGAACGAGCGGATGAACCCGTCACGCACCTCGCACACCGACGTCGGCGCGGATACGGATATCTCGTCGAGCCCGTCGAGTCCGAACACCACGTAGGCGTTCTTCACACCGAGCCCGACGAGCACCTTCGCCATGGGCTCCACCAAAGCCTCCTCGTACACACCGAGCAGCTCACGGTTCGCCCCCGCGGGATTCACGAGTGGGCCGAGGATATTGAAGATGGTCCTGATGCCAAGCTCCCGGCGCACGGGCGCCACGTACTTCATCGCAATATGATAGTTCTGCGCATACAGGAAACACAACCCTATCTCCTTCAGCATCGCGAGCGACCGCTCCGGCGGCACTCCTATGTTCGCGCCGAGGGCCTCCAGTACGTCCGCCGCGCCCGACTTGCTCGTAGCCGCTCGATTGCCGTGCTTGGCCACAGGTATACCTGCTGCGGATATCACCACGGCCGACGTAGTGGAGATATTGAACGAGTCCGAACCGTCGCCGCCCGTCCCAACGATCTCCAGGACGTCCATATCGTGTAGCAACCGGACGCAATGCCGGCGCATCCCCGCCGCAGAGCCGATGATCTCGTCTATCGTCTCGCCCTTGACCGACATAGCCGTCAGGTAAGCGGCCATCTGTATGTCTGTGGCTCCGCCGCTCATAATCTCGTCCATAACGCGCTCGCTCGCCTCGTAGCCGAGGTCCTCCCGAGCCGCAGCTCTGCGTATTGCCTCAACGATCATCGTTCATGCCCTTCCATTGATATAAAATTTTTCAGTATAGTACCGCCCGCAGGGGTGAGTATGGATTCAGGATGGAACTGAAGACCGAACACCGGTAGCTCAGTATGCGCTACCGCCATGACCTCTCCATCCTCCGACCTCGCGGTCACGTGCAGACATTCGGGCAAGGTATCTTCAAGGACGGCGAGCGAATGGTAGCGAGCCCCCCGAACACGCTCCGGCAAGCCCGCAAAGACGGGGCATGAAACATCGAGAGTGATGTCGGACGCCTTGCCATGCATGAGCTCCCCAGCGTACGAGACCGTCGCTCCGAACGCCTCGCAGATGGCCTGATGTCCGAGACATACGCCCAGCACAGGTATCTCCTCGCCGATTTTACGCGCGATCTCCTCGCACACGCCCGCGTCCGCCGGCCTACCGGGACCGGGGGAGAGAATGACGCGCGAGGGCGCCATATGAAGCACCTCCCTTGCATCTATCCCGTCATTGCGAACGACCCTGATGTCCGGGTCTATCGCCCCCGCCATCTGAAAAAGGTTGTATGAAAAACTGTCATAGTTGTCTATAAGCAATATCACCGCGAAATCCTCTCACCCCTTGCCCCTGTACATGAACGCCGCTTCCTCTGTGGCCATGTGCATGGCGCTCACGACCGCGGCAGCCTTGCTACGGCATTCGCGGAACTCGGCCTCGGGTACGCTATCCGCCACTATACCCGCGCCTGCGCGGACAAACACCCGTCCGTTTTTCTTGTACGCGATGCGTATAGCGATGCATGTGTCCATGTCTCCCGAAAAGCCCAGGTATCCGATAGCGCCACCGTAGACGCCACGCCTGTTTCCCTCGAGCTCGGCGATGATCTCACAGGCCCGTATCTTGGGCGCTCCCGAGAGCGTGCCGGCGGGCAGCACAGCATCCACCGCATCCGTAACAGTGCGGTCCGGACGAAGTCTACCACGGACAGTGGAACCTATATGCATGACATGGGAGTAACGCTCGATCTCCATGTATTTATCGACAATCACCGATCCAAACTCGCTTATTTTCCCGATGTCGTTGCGCCCGAGATCGACGAGCATGTTGTGCTCGGCCACCTCCTTGGGGTCGGCGAGAAGCTCGCGCTCCAAAGCTGCATCCTCCTCCTGAGTAGCGCCCCTCGGCCTAGTGCCGGCGAGAGGAAAGGTGAACGCTTCGCCACCGGTCACCTTTACGAGAGTTTCGGGTGACGCGCCAGCAATCTCAAGGTCATCGCTGCAAAAGTAAAACATGTACGGCGACGGATTGACACGCCTTAACATGCGATATACATCGAACAGGCTACCTTCCGCGTCCGCGTCGAGCCTGTTGGACAGCACCACTTGAAAGGCATCGCCTTCTCGAATGTATTCCTTGGCGCGCTCCACCATGGCGCAGTAGCGCTCCTCATCAAAGAGCAGGCGCATCTCAGATGTCAACTCGAGACCAGGCATTGTGCACGGCTCGCTGTGCTCGAGTAGCCATTCGAGATGCCTCAACTCCGCCACTCCACGATAATAGTTTTCCTCGAAAAAGTCCGTTCTAATATTTACAATCAGGCGTATGTTGTGTTCGAGATGGTCGTAGGCGACCACTTTGTCAAACAGCATGAGATCCACATCTCTGAAATTTTCCTCGTCGATATCCCTCCCGATGGCCTCACGTAGTGTCGGTTCGCTGTAGGCTATATAATCGTAGGAAAAATAACCCACAAGTCCTCCGGAGAACGGAGGCAGGTCCGGCAGGCGCGGCGTGCGATTCTCGTCCAGCACCCTGCGTATGTAGCTACCTGGGTTGCCCGTCTCATCACGTATCGATGTGCCGTTCCTAGTTGTAAGTACGCCGTCTTTGCAGTCTATCCCGAGCTTGGGATCGTAGCCTATGAAGGTGTACCGTCCACGCTTACCCGTGTCCTCGAGACTCTCGAGTATGTAAGCCTGTCTGCTGAGCTTTTTGAACACTTTGAAAGCATCAACCGGATCTCTCGCCTCATACGGGATCAACGCGCTGATCGGAACAGCCGGATATTCCCGCGCGTACGGCCTCAGTATCTCTATGTCCGTAATCTGTATCATGATATATCGCCTCCGTGCATAATTATACAACAAAAAGAGGACAGCCGAGGAAGTCCTCCTAATTGAGGCTGTTGAGATGCAACGCCGGCAGCCCACGGGGCGCTCCTCGCCCCGTGTGAAGTTGTAGAGCCACATACGTCCCGTGGACCAGCTACTACCTCACAGCTACTACCTCACGATGATCTTCTTCTTCACGCTCTTGCG
>JAISLZ010000035.1 GCA_031277015.1 Eubacteriales Family XIII. Incertae Sedis bacterium
GACGAGCGCAACATTACGCGTCTAGGCGAACCCGCGCTTTGGATGTGAGTAGACTTCGCCTCCTATCTGTGCATAGCTTTCACGCGACAACCAACTGCGGAAGCCGAAGAATGAGAACCGCAATACAAAACTCTCGCCTGCATCACGACCGATTAATAACAAATCCGAACGCACCCGCTATCGGCCTTGCTGCCAATAACTGACCGTTCGGATTATCTGGATTTGGTGCGGGCATAGGGACTTGAACCCCAGACCCCATGGTTGTGACCCATGTGCTCTAGCCAGCTGAGCTATGCCCGCATACCGCTTTCATATTATCTGCGAAATCGTGAACACTGTCAAGAAAAATGGGTGGATATTGAACAAAAACCTTCCGTAGGCAGCCCCTTTCACAAACGGCGTTTTTTTACACTGATATTATCCGGTGGTTTTTATTGTGTGTTTTTCATATTGATATTGTTGCACAAGTAGGTTTATTGGTAGTAAAATAGGAGACAGTAATAATGTGGTAAGATAATAGGTTCTGTATCACCGAGATAAACTGATAACCGCTTGGGAAGGGAAAATTTCATGAAAGTTATTGATGTATTGAGTCGCAATATAGCCTGCGCTCGGCTGAGAGCTACGGCTGTTGTCTTTGTGATTGTCATCGGGGCAATCATTGCGTTCACTCCTGTAGCGATCTTCTATGGCGTCTCCGTTGCTCATGGTGAGAATGCCCAGTCTGTACAGTCCGCGGACGACAATGTTAAAGACGGAGTTTCCGCCATGGACAATGGTACGGTCGACGACGCTCCTTTGAAGGAGGGCGCTGATGTGCCTGCATCGTCCATAGATGAAGGGGATCAAAAGAAAGATGAGTCGGTTCAACCGCTGGCGGCAAGTGATATCAGTATTTATATAGGCTCGACTCCCATCGTGTCCAAAGGAGTTGTGCAAACTTCATCGCTTCCTTCCGGTATTACGGTCAACATTTCAGGCAACGATATCACCGTTAATGCTGCGGGAAATACATATAATGGGCTTACGATAACCGGTGGCAAGAGTGGAGATACCGTCACTTTACAATCCAACAACGCCACGTTTCAGGGCAATCATTTGTCTATGCCTCCTGTCCAATCCAGATATGGAGGGATATCGGGGATCACCTCTACGGATGGCTCCGCTCTGGTCATAAACGGATCTGTGACCGTTAAGGCCGAGAATGGCCAAGGCGAATCCCAAAAGGGCTACGCCTATCCCGGTATAGTGATCAACTCAGATCTTACCATCAATGGCCCGTTGACTACCTACGGGTCGAGCGAGAGTCAGTCCGGTCTTACTGCGGGATGCGGCATCCTCACCAATGGCCTCCTTACCACCAATACCTACGGTGATGGGATCAAGGCATATGCCGGCAGCAATCCCAACGGCTTCGGCGGTTCGGGCATAGACGCCTATGGCAAGGTTGATCTGAAGGGCGGCCCGGTGCTTGCGTATGGCGGAGATGGCAAATCCGGTGGTGTGGGTATCGTCGTTTATGATAGTAAGGCAAGCGGGGTTGATAATGCGTTGAACGTCAGCGGTGGTTCACTAGTAGCGGTCGGAGGCAATGGCAGTGGTGGATCCGGTGGCGCTGGTGTACTCACCCCGTATTCAATGACTGTCAACAACGGTGCGTCTATCAGCGGCACGGGTGGCAACGGCACGGAATTTGGCGGCACGGGCATCGCTGTGGCTACTCCGATCACTGGCGGAAAAGATGCGGATTCCGGTAACGGTTTTATCAGCAACAATGGGGGCGTTGTCTCCGGTGTAGGTGGTAGTGCTACGGCAGGTGACGGCTATGGTGGGGCCGGCCTCGAGACATCGGTACTTTCGATCACTGGAGGCAGTGGCGTTACCGGTACCGGAGGTGATGGTCATGGCAATGGCATAGGAGGGCCGGGGTTGCTTGCGTCATCCAATATCGTTGCGAAGGGTATAAGTGTCGATACGGGTGCTCGGCTTACCGGAATAGGCGGCGATGGCGGCGATGTGGATGGTAGCGGTGGCAATGGCATCATTACCAACGCAAAGATCAGCGCGTCAGGCGGTGCGGCGCTTAACGGTATGGGCGGTGCGGGCCATGGTTCGGGTGAAGGTGGTGACGGCGTAAGCTCTGGTGCCAAAATAGACGCGGCGAGCGGTGCACAGATAAACGGCGTTGGCGGAACGGCATCTGCTTCAGGCGCGGGCGGCGGCGGTGTGGTCACCGGAGTTATCCGCGATCCCGTGACAGGAAAGGTCACAGATACTCCTGCGGGTACCGACGCTTCGGTTAACGTTGATAATGGCACATTTTATGGAGCGGGTGGCGATAGCGCGGGAGCGGGTGGAGGATCTGGTATAGTTATTGGAGGAGACCGTTCCAGTCCTGCGATATCGGCGATCAACGGCACGAATATAGTCGGTAAGGGAGGCAAAGGAGGCAATCCAGGCGGAACGGGAGGCGACGGCATAAATGCCGGAGGCGCCGTACGTCCGCAGAATGCGCCGTCCATTATCAACAAAGATTCAACGATTACCGGTAGTGGCGGTAATGGAGGAACGAGTTCCGATCCTAAGGTCTCCGGTGGTGAAGGTGGGACAGGTATTGAAACCGGCGGCGGCGGTACGTCCGTTACCGGTGAGGGATCGATAACAGGCGTTGGCGGTTCCGGAGGTGATAACTCCGGTGGTGGTTCCGGCGGCGCGGGCGGAGATGGTATTGGTACCGATGGCGGTGATGTCCTCACCGGCGGTGGTTCTACCGTGGGTGTTGGTGGCTCAGGTGGTGATAATACCGGAACAGGCGGCACTGGCGGTGCAGGAGGGACGGGCATAGCTACCGATGCTCCTGGTAGCAACACTGGTGGTGACATCAACACCTCCGGTGGGAGTTCGACCATCGGTGAGGGCGGTGAAGGTGGTAAAGGCGGCAATACCGGAGGCGACGGAGGTGATGGTGTAGGTACAGGTGGCGGCAATGTCAACACTTCCGGTGGAAGCTCCGCTACAGGTGAAGGTGGTGAAGGTGGTTCGGGTGGCGTTACTGGCGGCGATGGCGGTGATGGCGTATCTACTGGTGGTGGTGACATTACGACAACCGGCGAAAGCTCGACAGGCGGTCAAGGCGGGACGGGCGGTACAGGAGACAAAGATGGTGGTTCCGGCGGTGAGGGTATAGTTACAGGTGGCGGCGATGTCACCAATGTCGGCGGAAGTTCGACGACGGGCAATGGCGGCACGGGCGGCGTCGGCGGCCAGGCAGGCGGCACTGGCGGCGCCGGTATAGGCACTGGCGGCGGCGATATCAACAATCCTAGCAAACCTTCCCAATCCAACGGAAGCACCCCGCAAAAGGGCGGCGACGTGACCGGTACCGGAGGCAATGGCGGTGGCCTGAATGGCAAAGGTGGCTACGGTATCGGCACCGGGGGTGGCAACGTGAATACTGGCAACGGCGGTTCCACCACGGGCCAAGGTGGGAACGGCGCCGGCTCCGGCAAGGGCGGAGATGGTATTCGTACGGATGGCGGAGATGTAAACATTGGTCAAGGAGGATCCACTACAGGCGACGGTGGAAGTTCCTCTAAAGGCAAAGGGGGCAGTGGCATCAACGTCGGTACGGATCCTTCCGGAAAGATCAAAGTTTGGCCCAAGGGTGACTTGGTCGCAGAAGGCGGTACGGGAGAAACCGGCGGTGGAAAGGATTCTAACGCCGAGCCCACATATGTTAAGGTAAACAATGGAGGAGGCGACAGCGATGACGGTGGTGATAACGATTCGCCCGACACTGGTGACGGATTCCCTCTTGAATTGATGACGATGATGGCCGCGATTTCGGCAGCGATGTTGCTTCTTGCGCGCATAGGGTTCACTCGCGTGAGGAGTGGAAGGCGCATTAGAAGCAAAACTCCATGAAATAAGGTATAATATTTCCGAGTTGAGGAAGTATTGAAAGAACAGAGCCTTAAAGAAAAATTAATAGTACACAGGCGCTTTTTGCATCGCGTTCCGGAGTTGGATCGCGATCTGCCCAAGACGACCGGTTACATCAGGAATTATCTCGCCGCTTTGCCGTGCGAGATAATTCCTGTGGCGGGTGGCGGATTCTGTGCGTTGTTTAAAGGCGGTAAGGCGGACGAAGGCTCACCCGCTACGGCATTTCGTACGGATATGGACGCGCTCCCCGTCACAGAGGAGAACGACGTAGATTATCGCTCGGAGCATGTGGGAGCAATGCACGCCTGCGGCCACGACGGCCATATGAGCATCATGCTCGGCTTTGCCGGTGAAGTTGCGGATAGCCTGGGCGGGCTGGACCGCAATGTACTGCTCGTGTTTCAACCGGCAGAGGAGACCACCGGCGGCGCGAAAGACATCGCGGCATCCGGCATATTTGAAAAGTACAATACCGAAAAAATATTCGGCATACACCTTTGGCCCGGATATCCTAAAGGAAGCATCATCTGCCGCGACGGCGACTTCATGGCTTCCACAATGGTCCTCTACATAGGCATCAAGGGTCAATCTGCGCACATCGCCCAGTACAAGGAGGGCATCGATGCCATAGACGCCGCGTGCAAGTTCATTACGCGCTGCTATGAAACAGAAAAGAACGAGGTGTCCCCCGAAGTGAGGCGCCTGCTCAGGTTCGGTCTGCTTATAAGCGGCAACGCGAACAACGTGGTTGCGGACACGGCGCTCATCGAAGGGACCCTTCGGACCTACGGCGAAGAAGTCAGGGATTTCCTGTGGGGCCGAATGGAAGAGATCGCCGGTGACATCGGCGCGCGGACGGGGGCGAAGTTCACGTTCCGCCACTCCGACCCCTACCCCGCCGTGATCAATCCTCACGCGTTATTCTCGGAAGCAAAGAACACCTTGACGAAAGCGGGATTCGAGTTCATAGAACCTCTCGAGCCACTCATGATAGCCGAGGATTTTTCATGGTATCAGCGTAGGCTCCCAGGGCTGTTCTTTCACATCGGCACGGGCATGACTACCCCTCTGCACAACCCCAAATACCAAATTGATGAGGACGCGCTCGTGACCGGCGTGCGCGCGTACAAAGCCTTGCTCGGCATCTGACCGGAAAGGAAAAGAAGAATTGATAATGAATACTGACGACAAGACAGTGATGGCTGAGCTGCTGTTCCCGAACCTTGAGTACGCGGAATCCGGCGGCGACCCTGACTATTACGAGCGCAAATACCCATTGAGGGACCTGCCGGTGCCTGCGGCCGTGACGAGGCTCGGCCCGAGCCCCACAGGCTTTATCCATCTAGGTAACCTGTATACCGCCTTTATGAACGAGAAGCTCGCGAACCAGACGAGCGGGGTATTCTACCTCCGCATAGAGGACACCGACAGCAAGCGCGAGGTTAAAGGCGCGGCGGAATCGCTGATCGCGTCGCTCGCCCACTTCGGCGTGAATTTTGACGAGGGCGTCACGCTCACAGAAGGCGGGGGCATCGCCGAGGTGGGGGATTACGGCCCCTACCATCAGTCAGGGCGCGCGGAAATATACCGGACATATGCCCGTAGGCTTGTCCTGAAAGGCCTCGCATACCCATGCTTTTTTACGCAGGATGAGATAGACGAACTGAGAGCGGAGCAGGAGGGGCGCAAGGAGACCCCCGGCATATACGGCAGGTACGCGACGTACAGGGACATCTCGCCGGAGGACGCACAGGCCCGCATCGTGCGTGGCGAACGCTACGTGCTGCGCCTAAACGCGGACGCAGTGAACGCGGATACAGGCGCTACAGAGGAATACATAACGGTAACGGACGGCATCAGGGGCAAACTCTCCGTGCCGCACAACGTCATGGACGTAGTTGTCCTCAAATCGGACGGCATGCCGACCTACCACTTCGCGCACGTGGTCGACGACCACCTCATGCGCACGACACACGTCGTCAGGGGAGAGGAATGGCTCAGCTCGCTACCCATACACGTAGCCCTGTTCGGTGCGCTCGGATTTGACCTGCCTTTGTACTGCCATTCGACCGTGCTCATGAAGATGGACGGCGGCACGAAGCGCAAGCTATCGAAGCGCAAGGACCCCGAACTCTCGTTGGAATATTACCGCGCCGAAGGTTACCACCCTAAGGCGATACTCGAATACCTGCTCACGATCATCAACTCCAACTTCGAGGAATGGCGCGCAGCCAACCCTGACGCGCCGATAGAGGGCTTCGAGATGACGACGGGGAAGATGGGCGTGTCGGGCATACTGTTCGACCTGGACAAACTCGGCGATGTCAGCAAGGAAGTCCTCTCGCGACTGCCCGCGGGAGAGATAGCGGACTTCCTCATGAAGTGGGCGGGTATGTACGACCACAGGGCGCACGAGGCCATGGCGGCGGACCGGCAGCGCCTGGAGAAGATACTGGACATCGGGCGCGTCGGCGAGAAGCCGCGCAAGGACCTCGCCTACGCCAGGCAGATATGGGGGTTCATCTCGTATTTCTATGACGGGTTCTTCATCGTGTCGGATCCGTGGCCGGAGCGCGTGGCCGAAGGCGACGTACAGAAGATACTCGCCGGGTACATGGACGGCTATGTCCACACAGACAGTCGTGACATATGGTTCGGCAAGATAAGGGAGCTCGCAGAGAGGCTGGGGTACGCCGCGAAGCCAAAGGACTACAAAAAAGCCCCGGAAAGCTACAAGGGGCACGTCGGCGACGTCAGCACGGTCGTCCGCATAGCCCTGACCGGGCGCGCCTCCTCGCCCGACCTGCATGAGATACAGCAGATACTCGGCGAATCCGTCGTAATGGAACGCCTCGCTCGTTCAGCCAGTTGAAAACCCCTCAATGGTGCATTTTCGACAAATCGACCGATATGATATACAGGCGAGAAATTGGGGTATAATGAAATAAAGATAATGGGACAATGGGAAGTTGCTGAACGGGAGAGTGAAGATGATGAAGCGAAACATGATAGCAACAAATGGAAATTTATCCAAGGTATTTGCGGTGATGATTGCACTTGCGGTTCTGCTGACATTCTCCGTCCCGTCGGAGACGTTTGCTGTAAGTAAGAGCAAAAACAACTACGCGAAATCCATCAAAACAAGCGTAGGGAGATTAAGCCCTAAGTTCACCAAAAAGAAAACATCATACAAGATAAGCTTGAAGGCTAGCCAGACCAAAACCAAACTGACCTTTAAGAAATCCCACAATACGGCAAAGGTGCGGGTCAAAGTCGGAGCGGCCAAGTGGGGTAAATACTCATCGAAGGCTTCCGTAGCTACCACCGTCAAAGTGGCAAACGGCAAAAGCGTAGTCGTAAGGTACGGCGTAAAAGCCCAAAGCGGCGAGACAAAGACTTACAAGATCACGGTCACAAGAGCCCCAAGCGTTATCGCGATAAACGCGCTCGCAAACCAGATCAAAGCTGCCATAGATGGCAAGCAGGCGAACTACGCGGTAAATTCATGGAATGCTCTGCAGACAGCCCTTGCAAACGCCGGCGATGGCGCCCTGACGGTAGGGACTATGACGCAGGTGCAGATAGATGCTCTGTATGCCGCCCTTGACGCCGCATACAAGGCATTGGCTGACATCAGCAAGCTGAAAGCCGAGTTGGCATTGCCGGATGTGGATCCTGCAAATGACGAGATAAACCAGCCTCTATACACAACGAGCACTTGGTACAGATTCGATAACATCAGGATAATGGCACAGATCACGGTAGACAATCCCGACACAACGCGGGTGCAAGCGGATAGCGCTTTGTTCAATCTAAAGTTTGCCGCAAAAGCTCGCGCGCTGAGGGGCAATCCGGAAAGTATCAATACGTTAGCAAATGAAATATTAAGGGAGATCGCCTTCGATGATTTGGTCGAAAATGACTATGCCAAAGATTCATGGACCCTCTTGCGGAGAGCGCTTACAGCCGCGGGCAGTGGCGATTTAGATACCTCCAACCTTACGCAGCAGCAGGTGGACAATCTCAAGAATAAGCTTGAAATAGCCAGAAAAACCGACGGTAATGGCACATTGGTTGACATAAGGGTGCTGAAAAGCGCTATAGATGAAGCAAAATCGAGAAACAGAACTCTATTTACAGCTGCTTCCTGGACTACTTTCGAAACTGTCATAAACGCTGTCAACGGTGTTTTGACAAAGCCTGGCGCAAGCCGTGCAGAGGTAGAAAAGGCCGTAGCTGATTTGGCTGCCGCGACGACAGCGCTGAAAACCGGATATATAGCAGATTTAGCGCTTGTAACCGTTTCAGCTTCAATTAGTGGAATCTCTGTTTTCAAAGATGCCATTGAAGACAGAAGTGTTACCTTGCAGTCGAGTATCGCAGGGCGCGTCATCACATTGACAGGCGCGGCGGAAGGCAACAAAGCTTCGTCCGCTACGATTTCATGGGGCACCAGCGATGCAGCCGGCAACTTGACAGCTTCCGGAGGTACAGGCGGAACTCAATACACAGTCACCATTCCGGCAAACGCAACAGGCCACATAACGGTAACTTTCACGGCATCGAATAACGGCATATCGAAGGCCCGTAGCGTTTCCATCTATGTAACGAACATCTCAGAATTTACAGTGGACTACCAAGCCTACGATGAATATTATTACATGGTGAAAGACGTGAAGTTTGCGGATGCGGACAAAGACAATAGGGGTCCGAGCTTTGATCACGGAAGCGATGTCACTATGGCAACCACGAGCCGCGCTTTTCGTGCCAGAGCGTTCAACAAATCCGGTGGTGAGATCACTGGCACCAATTTCACTTGGAGTATCGTAAATCAGGGCGGCACAGGAGCGCAATTGATCAGTCCTACCGGGAAAACCAACTCGGTGATGATACCTGTGGGCTATGCGGGTACTATTACCATAAAAGTGGCGTCATCTGATTGCCCGTCCTACGATGTGGTATTTGATATCGTTGTGGGCGTAAGACCGACCATCGCAGCCGAGGCGCGTGCCCTCACAACGACTTCAGTATTTGACACAGCGGACTGGTTGGAAGTGGCTACGCAGAGGGTCGGTGGCATAGACTACTCGCTTATCGTGCGCCAGGCGGTCTTGCCTGCTGTACCCGGATATGGAGTGTCCCATGCATTCGGCGAGGACAACAACTACATCGGCTCTGATGTACAGAAACATATCAACGCATGGTACGCTGACCTGCCGGCGAACAGCCTTTTGGTGACGCATGCCGTTAACCATAACGCGCTTGAGCGCCTCGGCACCACATGCACTACCGTATGGGACGGCTACAGCACGCCAAAAGGTGGAACGCCCTCTGCTAGAAAAGATGTGGCATTTGCGCTCAGTTCGAGTGAAGTCATCAGCTTCATGTCCCGATTTATAATTGCGCAGGATGCGAACAAAGAAAACGAGACCAACATGGGTGAAGGTAGCCAGCAATACAAGAATTGGGACCATCTGGCAGATGGAAAAACGCAGCCCTATACATGGCTTCGTTCGCCGGGCGGCATTCCGGCTACAGGTGGCTTTGTGTCTACAGCATCCACGCTGTTGCATGACCATGTCCGCTATGGCTACATCAATGATAATACGTACTTTGCGGTGCGTCCCGCCCTATGGGTGAGGTCAGAGATCTTTAATTAATGAAACCTGCGAGTCAGATAGCGTCGGTGTAATAGGATAACAAGTAATAAACAAACAGACAGTTCATAGCGCGGCGGTGATGGCAGAGGTGATGGCGTCAGTGTCCGCGAGGGCGCCCCTGCCGAGGTCGCCGCAGGCGAGGACGGACTCGCGCGGCTCCACGAAGGCGTATCCTAGCTCCGTCAACTTATCGATGTTCGCGCGCACTATGGGGTTCCCGTACATGGCGGTGTTCATCGCGGGGCAGACGACGATGCGCTTGCCGTAGCCCGCCGCGGCCATGACCACCGTGGACAGCAGGTCGTCGGCTATGCCGCCCGCCACCTTGCCTATGATGTTCGCCGTCGCGGGGGCGATGACGACTATCTCCGCGCCCTTCGCCAGGCCGATGTGTTCTACGTCGTATTCGGGCACGTCTGCAAAGCTGTCCGTGTAAACGGGGCGCTTCGTGAGCGTGGAGAATGTCAGCGGCGCTACGAACTCGCGGGCATTCCTCGTCATGACCACGTCCACGGCGTGCCCGTCCTTCGTGAGCCTGTTCGCGATGTCGGCGGCCTTGTACGCCGCGATGCTTCCCGTGACTCCGAGCAGTATGTTACCCATTCCGTCTGCCTCCTTCTACCGCGGCCGCTATCGCCCCCGCTATGGCGTCCTTGCCTTCGTATGTCGTGTAGGCGCCGTCTGCCGCTATCAGATGTCCGGTATGGCCGCCGTCCCGCAGGGAATCCATGTCGTTCGCGAGCACGTAGTCGCAGCCGTTGCGCCTCAGCAGATCAAGGCCGACACGGACGAGCTCCTTCTCGCTCACGCCTGATAGCAGCTTGAACCCCACGAGCATGGCGTCCGGCGCAAGGGACCTGAACATCGAGATGATCTTCGGCGCGCGCTTCAGCATGATGAGCAGATCGTCGTGGCCTGAACTGATCTTGCCGCCGGCTGCCGCAGGTGGAGCGTTCATGATGGCGTCCTCTATCGCGCCCGATTCACCTGGGCCGGACGGCGCCGCGGTGCCGGGTGCGTCGCTCCCAAGGGCCGCACCCTCTGCACGTAGAGCAGGCTCGCCATCGTAAATCATGCTGCTGCGAATCGCAGTTTCTACGCTCCGTGCGGCCGCCTCTACAGTCGTCACGTTCCTCACTTGGTAGTCGCTGACCGCCATGCTGTGGACTACGGCGTCTATGCGGCGCCCTGAGCAGACCTCGCGGACGGCCGTCTCCAGAGCTGTCACGTTGTCCGCGTGTATCACGGTGACATCGCTAGCGCGAGGCGTCACGGCATGCCTGTCGCATACGTAGAATATCTGTGCGCCGCTAGCTGCGACCTTCTCAGCCACGAGCGCGCCGAGCCGCCCCGTGCCAGTGTTCCGAATCGCCCGCACGTCGTCGATCTTCTCCGTATTGCCTCCGGCTGTGATGAGTACGTTCATGCAATCAGTATAGCATATGTGAGCGCTCTATCCGAACAGCTCGGCGAGCCGATCCACCTGTTTCTCCGAGCCGGCGGCCGAAACGTAGTTCAGGAACAGGGCCTCGTTGATGCCGTATGTCTCGATGAGGCTGTTCACGTCGCCTTCATAGTAGCGGAAGTCAACGACTATAATCTCGTCGTAGTTCTCCGTCAGGAACGGGATGAACGCATTTGCAAAGCTCTCCTTGAACACGATGAGCTTGCGGCCTGTAGCCACCTGCGTCTTGATGTGGATGAGCGGCATATCGCCGCCGGAGAAGGCGAGGTATTTGTTGTTGATCTGAATCTCGTCGGAGCCGCGCACGAGGCTCAGCCCGAAACCGTTCTCCATATTGGAGTTCTCATATCCCGTCATCTCGTACGGGACGATGGGCGCGTACGCGAGCACATAATCGGGGTTGGCCCGCATATCCGCGTTGCCGCCGATGGAATTGTAGAAGCTGCCGAGGAAGCCGTCGAGCCTGATGCGCGGATACGAAAGCAGCGCCGTATGCGGCAGCCCGAGCGCCGCGCAGTAGTCTCGGTAGGCGTAGTAGGCCCCGAGCTGCGTCCAGTGATGGTCTGTACGGAAGTATATGTACTCGTTCGCGTGGGCCCGGAGGCTGTCGTACACGTCGACCTTCACTACGTCGTCGTTCAGGCGGCCGTAGATGAACGATATCGCGTCGCGCTGGCTGTCGGACAGATCGCTGTATCTGTCGGGCAGTTTGAACTCGATGTTCGTAGGCGCGACGAGCGCGGCGGTCCTGACGCGCCCGCGGTACCTTTCTCCAAAGGCGTTGATGATCCCGGCGTACTTCTCGTTGTTCTTCTCCGAAAAACCGTAGAACTCCAGGGCCGTATCCCCTATAACGATGACGCCGCCTTCGCGCTTGCCCTCCCCTGTGAGTTTTTCCACGCCGTCTTCCGGGCCAATGCCCGCGCCTGTGCTAGCGCCAGGGCCGGTGGCGACGGCCGCGCCCGTCGCGGCGGGATCGGCGGCGGCGTCCGGAGGCGACGTTTCCGCGCCGGACTCCCCTGCGACGCCTGTGTCCGGGCCATCCTGCGGAACATCCGCACCTATGCCCACGCCCTCTTCGCCCTCCATGTCATCCTTGGCCGCGCCCTCATCGCCGCCCGCGGTGTCCACGCCGTAGTGTATGCTGACGCCCTTCCCGCCGCCTCCTACCCCGAACAGCGATTTGAAGTCGGATGCCGCCGCGATCATCCGCTCGCGCCACGGGAACGTGTCCGAATAGTGCCTTGAGAAACCGTCCGTCAGACTGCCGTTCGCCAAGGCCCGTACGGAGAAAACGGGCGCTTTTTCTAGCGGCCTGTTCTCTATCTGCGATATCCCGGGCTTGGGCATGACGAAACTCAACACTCCCATGGCCGCGAGGGCTAGGACGAAGATGGACAGGGTGAGCGCGGCAGCCGGGCTGTCTTTTACGCTTTCGCGAAAGTCGTGTAGCCTATCCGCCGTGAACCGCTTCAAGGCTTCTATCACCCCCGTATTATTTTCTTCTTTAACATCTTTCAGCAACATCAATATTAATACATTTCCATGATCACAACGCCAAGTTTATTTCATATATTTTACCATGCACCACCGCGACTCCCTGTGCACCGGCAGACACTCTCCCTGTCACCGCGAACACCATACCAATCCATGTCATGCCCATCGCCGTTAGAACCTGAAATAGATGAATGGATTGTAACTGTTGCCCACCAACATGATTGTACTCACGAATATCAGGGCGCCCAACCAAACGCATCGGATAGCAAAGATGCACTTCGCCATCGTGCCACCGCGGTATTCAGCTATGCGATAGAGTCGCGACACTGCACGGCCGATCGGAAGGCAAGCGAAAGCGGCGACGCTCAACAGGAGCAGATTGTTCTTGAGCAGGATCGTAGTCCCTGTGTCCGTGAGCGCACCCGTTCCGAACATACGGCTGACGCACAAGGCGGCGTCCGTGATGTCCGTGAAGTAGAACAACGCCCACCCTATGAGAAATACGAGTACGGTGTAGACGTGTAGCAGGGCGGTCGGCCATCGCTCCATGTGCTTTCTTAGCCAAATTTTTTCAAAGGCGATGAATCCGAACCAGTAGAGTCCCCACAGTACGAAGTTCCAATTTGCTCCGTGCCACAGGCCCGTCAATGTCCAGACGATGAATAAATTTCTGTACTGGTGTGTACGTCCGCCACCGAGTGGTATGTAGACATAGTCGCGGAAGAAAGAGCCGAGCGATATGTGCCACCGCCGCCAGAACTCCGAGGCCGACGCGGCGATGTAGGGGTAGTTGAAGTTCTCCTTGTACTGAAAACCGAATATCCTCCCCATGCCGATGGCCATGTCCGAGTATGCGGAGAAGTCAAAGTATATCTGGAGCGCGAACATGACCACGCCGAGCCACGCACCGAGCATGCTGAGCTCGCCTAGGCCGCCGGCGCCGAGCAGGGAGTTTGCAATGTCACCGCAGACATTCGCGAGGATGGCCTTCTTTGCGAGGCCAACGAGGAACCTTTCGACGCCGCGCCCGGCCTCCTTCAAGTCGGTTGCGCGTTGTTCTATGCTCTCCGCGATGTCACCGTATCTGACTATGGGGCCCGCCACGAGCTGTGGAAACATGGACACGTAGGTCAGAAGCCTCGGGAACGAACGCTGCGCGGACGCATCGCCGCGGTACACGTCTATCACGTACGACATGACCTGGAAGGTATAGAACGATATGCCTATCGGCAGGGCAATATCGGGTACGGGCAGATCCACGCGAAACACCGAATTGATCGTGCCGACTAGAAATCCCGTGTATTTGAACACCCCTAGCAAGCCGATATCCACGGCTATCGCACAGACGAGGAACAGCTTCGTCTTCTGTTTTGCAGCGAGAGCCAGGGACTCCCTTTCCGCCTTTTCCGCTTTGGACATGCGGCCGCGTTTCGTACGCTTAGGGGGGATGCCGGCGAGCCTCGCTTGCTCTATCCTCAGCGTCAGTGACCAGTTTACTAAGACTGTCGCCAGCATGAGGAACACGTAGATGGGTTCGCCCCACGCGTAAAACAAAAGGGAAAACGCGATGAGCACACCATTGCGCCATGGGACGTCACTGCGCGCAAAATACATCACCACGCATGCCGGCAAAAAAACATATAAAAAAAACAGGCTCGAAAATACCATTTTATTAGTATAGCACCAAAATAGCTGTGGATAATTTGCCACGAGTTTGCGGTATGATTAACTCTATATGTCAGACGTCTGTGGATAACTTTTAGCACTCGATGAATGAGAGTGCTAATCTGTGGTATAATATTAATAGATATATTCAAAGACTATTGCCACACGGCTGTGGTTTTTCGAGGCATTTATTGATAAAAATACGCAAGAATTGAGATCAAGGAGAATCAGGTTAGATGAATTTTGAAAAGTTTACGCAAAAGGCGCAGCAGGCGGTATCGGAGAGCCAGCAGATCGCCGTACAGATGGGTCACCAGCAGCTCGAAGGGGAGCATCTGCACCTCGCACTTCTGCTACAGGACGAGGGGGTCGTGCCTAAAATACTCAAGCTACTCGGCGTGGACGCCTCCAGTATGGTGCGCGAAGTCGAAGCGGAGCTCGAGAAACTGCCTAAGGTCCAGGCGCAGGGCGGCGGCGACAACCTTTACCCTACGCGCCGGATAGGCAAGATACTTGGCGATGCAGAGAAGATAGCGAAGGGGTTCAACGACGATTTCATCAGCGTTGAGCACCTTTACCTCGCGCTGATAGACGAGAATGGCACGCCGTCCGCCAAGATGTTTAAGAGCCGTAATATAACTAAGGAAAACTTTCTCGAGGAGCTTACAAAGATACGAGGCAATCAGCGCATCACGTCCCAAAACCCGGAGGAGGGCTATGAAGCGCTCACAAAGTACGGGCGCGACCTCGTGCAGCTCGCGCGTGAAGGCAAGCTAGATCCGGTCATCGGCAGGGACGAGGAGATCAGGCATACGATACAGATACTGTCCAGGCGCACGAAGAACAACCCCGTGCTCATCGGTGATCCGGGCGTGGGCAAGACGGCCGTCGTCGAAGGGCTCGCCCAGCGCATCCTGAACGGCGACGTGCCGGAGAGCTTGAAAGACAGGACGATATTTGCGCTCGATATGGGCGCGCTCATCGCGGGCGCCAAGTTTCGCGGTGAGTTCGAGGAGAGGCTGAAGGCCGTGCTGACCGAGATAGAGCGGTCGAATGGGCAGGTCATACTCTTTATCGACGAGATACACAACATCGTCGGCGCGGGCGCAGCAGAAGGCGCCATGGACGCGGGCAACCTGCTCAAGCCCAAACTCGCCCGTGGCGAACTGCACTGTATAGGCGCGACAACGCTCGACGAGTACCGCAAACATATAGAGAAGGACGCCGCGCTAGAGCGCCGCTTTCAAAAGATACTCGTCGACCAGCCGAGCGTAGAGGACACCATATCCATACTGCGCGGCCTGAAGGAGCGCTTCGAGATACACCACGGCGTTCGCATCACCGACGCCGCGCTCATCGCGTGCGCCACGCTGTCCGACCGTTACATCTCAGATCGCTTCCTGCCGGACAAGGCAATCGACCTCATGGACGAGGCCGCATCGAAGATACGTACGGAGATAGACTCCATGCCGGCCGAGCTCGACCAGATAGGCCGCAAGATCATGCAGCTTGAGATCGAAAAGCAGGCCCTCGGTAAGGAAGATGACCAGGGATCGAAGGACCGCCTCGCAAACATCGAGCAAGAGCTCGCGGGGCTGCGTGAGGAGAACGACTCCATGCGCGCGCAGTGGGAAAATGAAAAGCAGGCCATCGCCAAAGTGAAGGAGAGCAAGCAAGAGATTGAAGACGTGAAGCTTCGTATAGAGGAGGCTGAACGCGCCTATGACCTCGAAAAGCTCGCTCAATTGAAATATGGTACGCTTCCCGAATTGGAAAAGCGGCTTGATGACGCCCGCGAGGCCGCCGATGCGGCTGAAGAACGCAGACTTCTCAAGGAGGAGGTCACTGAGGAGGAAATAGCTGAAGTTGTCGCGGGTTGGACGGGTATCCCCATCAGCAGGCTCGTCGAGTCCGAGAAGGAGAAACTCCTTCGTCTGCCGGATATACTGCATAGGCGCGTCATCGGCCAGGACGAGGCTGTGGATGCCGTATCTGAGGCCGTCTTGCGCGCGCGCGCGGGACTCAAGGATGAACGCAAGCCCATCGGATCGTTCATCTTCCTCGGCCCCACGGGCGTCGGCAAGACCGAACTCGCGAAGGCGCTGTCAGAAGCCCTATTCGATACGGAGAAGAACATGGTCCGCATAGATATGTCGGAGTACATGGAGAAGCACTCTGTCTCGCGCCTCGTCGGCGCGCCTCCCGGTTACGTCGGATACGAGGAAGGCGGTCAACTGACGGAGGCCGTGAGGCGCAGGCCGTACAGCGTCATACTCTTCGACGAGATAGAGAAGGCGCACCAGGACGTGTTCAACGTGCTGCTGCAGCTGCTCGATGATGGCAGGCTCACGGACAACCAGGGCCGGACAGTGAACTTCAAGAACACAATCATCATCATGACGTCGAACATCGGCAGCCCATATCTCATCGAGAATATAGCGGACGACGGCACGATAACGGATGAGGTCAAAGAGACGACCATAGACGAGATGAAGAAACACTTCCGCCCCGAGTTCATCAACCGCATCGACGACATCGTTGTGTTCTCGCCGCTGACCGAGGACGACATCGTGAAGATCATAGACATAGCCATGGTGGATATCGAGGGCAGGCTCGCGGAAAAAGGCATCAAGGTAGGGTTCACGGACAAGACGAAGCGTTTCATCGCGAAGGAGACGTACTCGCCCACCTACGGGGCGCGCCCGATCCGGCGCTATCTGCAGAAGAACATCGAGACGCAGATCGCCGCCAAGATCATACGCGGCGAGCTGAAGGACGGCGACACTTTCACCGTGGACATCGGCGGAGAGTAAGCGTAGAAGTTTCCGGGCGGCGATCTGCCGTCCGGAAACCTACTGCTTTTTCAGCGCGCGCCGGGACATATTGGCGATGTGTTCGTACATCGCCATAGCAGCCTTTTCCGGATCGCGCTTTTTGACCGCTCTGTATACGCGCTCATGCTCTGATAATATCTCGGTGAGGTGCTCGCGGCGATAATCTTTGGTATGGACGCTGAGCTTTAGGTAGATATTGACACGCCGTATCGAAACGAGCAACAGTCGGCTTTTCGCGGCTGCATAGAGCGCCTCGTGAAAGTCGCGGTTGATCCGCTTCATCCTGCGCAGGTCGCCGCGCTCCGTATAGTGGCGCATGAACTCCATGCTCTCATCGAGCCTTTCGAAGTCAACCTTATCGGCACGCTCCGCGGCGTTGCGCGCGGTGATGACCTCGTAGTGTTTCCTTATCTCGAACAGATCGGCCGTGTCCACTGCCGACAGCCCCACCACAAATGCTCCCCGGTTTGGAATCGTCTCGACGAGGCCCTCGGCTTCGAGTCTTCCGATAGCTTCTCGCACGGGAGTACGACTCACTTCGAAGCGAGATGAGAGCTGTTGCTCCGTCAGCTTCGAACCGGGGCGTAGCTCCTCCTTCAATATCTCCTCGCGTATCAGGCTCGTGAGATCTTCGGAAGTATGCCCTCGCCTATCCATTTCATCATCACCTATCCTTTAATTGATGTTGCTTTTTGTATCATGTTGATCTTACCGCCTGCCAGTAACATCTCTTTTTCTGCGCGGGAGAAATGCCCCACCATCCTGTACGATACACCCGTATCCGCGTTGCGCACTATGAACTCGTCTTTTTCCAGCTGCTCCCTCGCCTTCTCTATGACGAGGCTGTCACCCATATGTATCTTTTCATAATCGCTGCTTTCGGTGAATACGAGAGTCAGGATGCCGCTATTGATGAGATTGGAGCGGTGAATGCGTGCGAAGCTCTTTGCTATGACGAACTTGATTCCGAGGTAGAGCGGCGCTAGGGCGGCGTGTTCACGACTCGAGCCCTGCCCATAATTCTCACCACCGATGATGGCGCTCTGCCCCGCATCCCCCGCTCGCGCCGAGAATCCCGAATCTATCTTCTCGAAGCAGTAACCGGCGAGATAAGGTATGTTCGAACGGTAGGGGAGGAGCCGGCTGTCCGACGGCATGATATCGTCCGTCGTGATATTGTCGCCCGCGCGTAGCACGACCTTGCCATGGACCCTCTCCGTGAGTGCTGTGTTCCTCGGAAATGGCTTGATGTTCGGGCCCATTACCACGGGCGTGTTACCCTTGTTCGTATCGTCCGGACGAATAAAGAAATTATCATTGGGGTGGAAAATTTCTGTAGCGACGGGCGGTAGCGTGATGCCAAGCGTAACGGCGGATGTCCGTCCGTCCGTGAGTACTCCTGTGACCGCGGATATAGCCGCAGTCTCCGGGCTGACGAGATAGACGTCCGCGTCGAGCGTTCCGCTGCGTCCCTTGAAGTTGCGGTTGAACGTGCGTAGCGACACCGCGCCGCTCCGGGGGCTTTGCCCCATGCCTATGCACGGACCGCATGCATTCTCTATGATGCGCGCGCCCGCGTCTATCAGATCCGCAAGAGCGCCGTTTCGCGCCAACCTCGCGAGGATAGACGCGGAACCGGGCGATATGACGAGACTCACCTCGGGGTGAACACGGCGTCCCTTCAATATAGCCGCGACCTTCATCAGGTCGGTATATGACGAATTTGTACAGCTACCTATAGCGACCTGATCCACCTTGATCCCCGCGATGTCCGATACGGCGCTGACGTTGTCAGGGCTATGCGGCATGGCCGCGAGTGGGGTCAGAGATGATAGATCAACTTCGAGCGTCTCGCCGTAGGCCGCGCCCTCGTCCGCCGAGAGTGGTCTGTAAGTTTCGGCGCGTCCTTGCGACTCTAGAAATACTCTCGTATTTTCATCCGACGGGAACAATGAAGTGGTCGCGCCGAGCTCAGCTCCCATGTTTGTAATCGTCGCGCGGTCAGTGACGGAGAGGGCTCCTACACCGTCGCCGTAGTATTCCGCGATCCTGCCGACGCCGCCCTTGACCGTAAGTTCCTTCAGCACATAGAGGATGACGTCCTTCGCACTGACCCACGGCCTGAGCTCTCCCATCAGATGTATGCCTATGACCTGCGGAGCGGTCAGGCTGTATGTGCCGTTTGCCATCGCGACGGCTACGTCGAGACCGCCTGCACCTATGGCTATCATGCCCAGTCCGCCGCCTGTGGGCGTGTGACTATCGGAACCGAGCAGTGTCTTGCCCGGCGCACCGAAGTTCTCGAGATGAAGCTGGTGGCATATGCCGTTCCCTGGCTTTGAGAACAGCACACCGTGACGCTTCGCTACACTCTCTATAAAGGCGTGGTCATCGGCATTTTCAAATCCTGTCTGTAGCGTATTGTGATCTATGTAGGCTACGGACAGTTCGGTCGCCACCCTGTCCACTTCCATCGCCTCTAGCTGCAGATATACCATCGTACCCGTGCTATCCTGCGTCAGGGTCTGGTCTATTCTTATAGTTATTTCGTTACCAGGAGAGAGCTCTCCGTACGTCAAGTGCTCCTCGAGTATTTTGTACGCGAGTGTCCTTTTATTGCCTGTGTTTTCTGACACCATATTTCATCGCTCCTCTCGACATCAACGCCACCTCTATCGGCCTGGCGCAGTATACTCTATCTCTACCTTCCGCCGCCGCGGACACAACCGCCGCGTTTCAGCGATTGTATACAATTGTATCATAAGGAAAGCCACATCGTCTATCATCCGCGCGGAAAGCGCGCCAACGAGCACTGAGTTTGCTTTCACCCCCGCATGTTGTTATATAATAAATCATTATGAAAAATAAAAATGTTAGAACGCTGTCGGTTATGATGGTATGCGCGGCGGTCGCGCTGGCCTTTGTCAGTCCCATTTTTGGAGGGAACTTCTTTGAGGTATACGCGGCGAAATCCCAGGAATTGGCGTCACCAAAGAAGGTTAATGTATACGCAAAGAGCGTGAAGGCAACGCTCTCCAAGGGTCGGTATGTGATCAGGCCCCTCGTGTCCGATACGCGCGCCTTGACGGTAAAGGATGGCTCTAGGAAGACCGGCGCGAATATATATATCTATACGAGTGACATGGCGACTAACCAACAGTTCGACGTATCATACGACTCAAAGGGCTACGCCCTCATAAGGAACGTCAAGTCAAAAAAGTACATCAGCGTGTCCGGCAAAAAGGCGAAGAAGGGCGTTAACGTCGTACAGGCGTCCAAAAGTTCCTCAAAGAAGCATCGTTGGATCCTCGAAGCAGCCGGTACCAGCTACGGGCAACCGGTTTTCCGCGTGCGTAGCGCTCTTGCGAGCAAATATTATCTCCAGCTAGCCGGAAGTAAGGATCGTGACGCGGCCAATATACGCCTGTGGACGAAAAACAAATCCAAAGCCGGGAAGTTCGTTTTCATAAGCACGAAATCCTACGCGGAGCCAGCGGCAGGCCCGGCTATAGAGGACGGAATATATAGGATAGGCAGCGCTCTGTCATCATCGCTCAACCTTGCGATACCGGGCGGCTCGATCAGAAACGGAGTCGCTCCCGCTCTCGCCTCGAAAAGTAGCGGCTCGCTCTCGCAATTGTTTATTTTCACATACAAGGACGGCTATTATCAGATAAGATCGCTCGTGAGCGCCAAGAGCCTGACGGTCAAGTACGGCAGCGTACTCGCAAAAGCGAAGGTCGCCCAAGACTCCGATAAATCCAAATCATATCAGCGTTTCAAACTGACGCCGCGATCGGATGGTACGTATAACATCATCTCAAAAGCAGGCGGCCTCGCGTTGCGTGTCGCTGCTGGCGCTGCGGCGTCCGGGCGTCCGCTTGAGACATACTATCCGTCTTCGCAGAAGTCGCAGAAGTTCACTCTGACGCCGGTCAGCAGTATCAAGCTCTCGTCAGGGGTTTATGCCATATCTCCATACTCGAAGGATGAACTGAATCTCTCGATCGCGGGTGCGAGCAGGACCGGCGGCGCAGAGGCCACAGCTACTGAGGATGGCCGCAGTTTCGCACAGAAGTTCACCATCACAAGAATGGCCGGCGGGGCTTATTCGATCAAGAACGCCCATTCACAGCTATTGCTTGCGGCGGATGATTCCGTCGTCATACAGACCAAAGAGGCGGATGGCGGCCCTTCCGATGATCAGATGTGGTATGCGGAGCTGATGGCTGGAGGCATGAGATTTGTGAACAAATCTTCTGGCATGGCCATGCGGCTCGTCGACGGCGATGATAGCTATGGCATAGAGCTCGCTTCTCCGTCGGATTCCACTAAGCAGGCGTTCGTTCCGCTCAAGACGGGGCTGTTCGACGCGGGGCAGTACCGCATAGACTCGCGTTCGGATGCCGGATCGCTCGAGGTCAAGGGCTCGTCCTTTTTTAACTTGTCCAATATTCAGGCATCCGCTGCCGACGGTAGCGGTGCGCAGGCATGGTTCGTGAAGGTAAATTCCGACGGCTCTGTTACCGTCAGAAATGAACGCTCCGGCAAACCCATCGAAGTGGCGGGATCCTCACCCGGCGCGAACGTCAGACAAAACAAATCCTCGGGCGGCAAGGTCCAGAAGTGGTACATGGAAGAGAGCGGCGACGGTTGGTATAGGCTACGCTCCGCTTCGGGAGGTAATTACCTGGAAGCGGATGCCGCGAGTGTGGACGCTGCCGGCAACACGAATGTCAGGACGGTCCCGGGCGAAGGCTCTGATGATACATCGGACATTATGGAGTGGCGCTTCGTGCCGACCAAGGTGAAGAAAGCCGGTCCCGTTATGCCCAAGGTCGCAGCCGACGCGGTGGAGAAGGAGGCGAGGAAGCACCTCGGAAAGAGGTACGTGTTCGGTGCAGAGGGACCAGGGACCTTTGACTGTTCCGGCTACGTCTACTACGTTATGAACCACAGCGGCATCAAGGAGATGAGCCGCGTCACCGCGCAGGACATCTACGATTCGTGCGTCAAGATACCGGCCTCGGAAGCGAGGCGTGGCGACCTGGTATTTTTCAAGAACACATATAGGACCGACCGGACGGTGACTCATCTGGGCATATATCTAGGCGGCGGCAGGATGATACACGCGGGCAGCCCCGTGCAGATATCGAAGGTGAACACGAAATATTACAAAGCCCACTTCTACGCGTACGCCAGGATCGCGTGACCTCGCGCGTCGTTTCGTTATTTGTAGTGAGGCCATCCAGTCCATTTGACAAGGCGGGGCGGACGGTATATTATTTATTGCATAAACCTCACGCACGTGAGTTAGTGGGTGCGTGGGATGCTGGTAATTGGTGGGTGTGGATCTCGGGGTGAGAGGAAAGTCAAAAGGCGTGATGATCACAACATATAGCGAACTGGAAATATCTAACAGGGGGGGGGCAGAATAATCTAGACTCGGCCCATTCGGTCTATTTCTTCATTATATTAAATACTGATACAGATGCGGAGCGGACTATCTGCTCCGCGTTTTTGTGCGTGCAAACACATCTTTGTAAACAAACCAAGTTATCCGTTGGTATCCGTAGAGATACCTCGCAATATAAATATCAATAGTTATTAAGGAAAGGAGCAGACAATGAACATGACCCCAAAGAAACGGTTGGTGAACAGGAGAGGGCGCAAGGGCTTCACTCTCGTGGAGGTCATCGTCGTCCTCGTCATCTTAGCCATACTCGCCGCCATAGCGATACCTGCGTTGACTGGCTACATCGACAAGGCGCAGTGGATGAAACTGAAGTCGATGATGAATACATATCGCACGGCCGTCCAAACGATGATCATCGAAGAAGTGACCGATAACGGTGGGACCATACCGATATACAATGGTAATACCGGTGATAATGGCGGATATTTTCAAGATGTGCGCAACACTGATTATAATGGACATCCAATATATACGTTCTTGCGCCTGTCATCCAAAGGTAAGGCTGAGCTCGAAAAGCTGACCGGTGACTCTGAATTGATGAAGTACTTAGGCGATGCGAGTGTTAACTGCGAAGCAGACCTAACAGTCAAGCAATGTCAATTGTCCCGTGTGGCCTCGAGCTATCTTCCTACAGCTACATCTGCTCATATACTCATGTGTATATGGTTGGCCGATCTGCCTGCGACGGATATATATATGGAGTATTTTTCCAACCAGATAGCAACAGCATCAGATAAAACAACATGGAGTTACAAAATTGGTTCACAAATGACCTCCGGTTTCAACGCCTTCGACATCACTCGCAAGACCAGCGGTAATTGGGAGTGGATAGATGCGGAGAAAATTCATCCTTAGCGACACAAGCGCCCTCTGAGGCCGCTATGCGATTTATTTTCCAAAATAAAAATGAAAATTCAACCGTGCGTGTGGTCTTTTGCCCCAAATGTGTTATTATGATTACCGTTACGCGTTAGGGAAACTCTGATTAACGCTTGCCCGGCACTGACGTGTGCAAGATGTTAATCGGTGTTCCCTTGGTCGAATAATACGTGAGAAATCGAGGGCGATGAAGTACGGGCTGGACGACCCCATAGAACTCAATAAGACGTTGGCCTACGGCTTCCAGCATATGATTCTTTTCATCGCGAACGCGGCCATCATGCCGGTGATAGTCGCGAAGGCGATAGGTCTGGAGCACGTGGCAATATCGGATATGCTTTTGCGCACGCTGTTTCTGTGCGGAGTACTTTCGATCGTCCAGACGCGTTTCGGACACAGGTATCCCATCATCGACGGACCGAGCGGGCTTTGGATCACGGTACTCATCAATTTGGGCGCCGTCACTTCATCGCTCGGAGGTGATTTCACCGCATTGAGGACGGATATAGAATTTGGCATGCTGATTGCGGGCGTCTTCATATTCCTGCTTGGAATATCGGGGAAGATGAAATATATAGCGGCTCTGTTTTCACCGATGGTTAACGGCATTTTCCTCGTTCTCATGCCGATACAGCTCAGCAAAAGTTTTGTCGCGGGTATGTTCGGGAACATCAACGGCGGAACAGATATCAAGGGAGAGGATTTCCTCGCTTTCTGGATCACCGCTCTGGTCATGCTCATTATCAACATCAAGGGCAATGGATTCCTTCGTAGCATCGCTATACTCGTCGGCGTAGCTGCCGGCTGGATTGCCGCGGCGGTCCTCGGTATCACCGATTTCAGCGGGATGGAGAATATGGCAAATATCTTCCAATTGCCGGAGATATTTGCCTGGGGTACGCCCACGGCTGACGTGGGCATCATCATCACCTGCGTAATAGGGTCCTTCCTTCTTTTTGCGAACGTGATCGCCAGTATCGTCGGCATGGCGGATGTGCTGGATGAGGAGCTTACGGAAAAGCAGATGGACAGGAGTACGATGTGCTATGGACTCTCGTCGTTCATGACAGGTGTGTTCCCGACTGTCGGTTTTACCGTATTTGCCACGTCAATGGGCATCGTAAGACTGACCGGTGTCGCTACCCGCAAGCCTTTTTATCTCGGCTCCGCCGCGATGCTCGCGCTGGGGGTGTTCGCTCCGGTCGGACTTTTTTTCGCCTCAATACCTCCATCCGTCGGGTACGGTGCGATGATGGTGCTGTTTGCCGTCATCGTCAAGCAGGGCGTCGATTGCTTCAGGAAGGCGCATCTCACCGAGCGCAAGGGCTTTGCGCTCGGTGTTTCGATGCTTGCGGGCACGGGAGTCATGATGCAACCCTTTGACGTGTTTCACAATCTTCCCGATGTCATCGTGCCTTTTGCCTCGAACGGGCTCCTCGTCGGAGTCATCTTGTCGGTCGTGCTTGAACAGATACTGAAAGACAAGCCGCGTAAACGATTTATTTCAAAAAAACCTTCGTAGCCCCTTGACAAGACATTGTAATGATGTAAAATAGACATTAGCACTCACCAACATAGAGTGCTAACAAATACGGAATACCAGAACGAAAGGAGTTACAGCGAAATGAGTGTCGGAATCAAACCTATCAACGACTACGTCCTCATAAAGAGGGTGGAGGCCGAGGAGAAGACCGCGAGCGGGATCGTCCTGCCCAGCCAGGCTAAGGAACAGCCGCAGATCGCGAAGGTCATAGAGGTCGGCCCCGGTACCGACGAGGTCAAGATGGTCGTCAAGGCGGGCGACAAGGTCATCTTCGGTCAGTACGGTGGTATGGACATCAAGTATGATGGCGAAGAATACAAGCTCGTGCGTCAGAATGACATCTACGCTACGGTGAAATAACGCATCAGTTCAGGAGGGAATTGTACAATGGCTAAGGAAATCAATTTTGGCGAAGACGCCAGGAAGAAGTTGCTCGCGGGTGTGGACAAGCTCGCAAATACCGTCAAGATCACGCTCGGCCCCAAGGGCAGGAACGTATTGCTTGACAAGAAGTTCGGCTACCCGATGATCACAAATGACGGCGTGACCATTGCGAAGGAAGTCGAGTTTGAGGATCCGTATGAGAATATGGGCGCGCAGCTCGTGAAGGAAGTCGCGACAAAGACGAACGACGTAGCGGGTGACGGCACGACGACGGCAACTTTGCTCGCGCAGATCATAGTGACCGAGGGCTTCAAGAATGTAGCCGCGGGAGCCAACCCGATGATCCTCAAGAAGGGCATACAGGGCGCGACGGACATTGCGGTGAAGGAGCTCCAGAAGTCTGCTTCGGCCGTGAACTCCAAGGAGAAAATCGCGCAGGTCGGCGCCGTTTCGTCGGGCGATCCGCTGATCGGTGATATGATCGCTGAGGCGATGGATGAGGTCGGTAAGGATGGCGTCATCACGGTTGAGGAAAGCAAGTCCATGGATACGACGCTCGAGGTGGTAGAGGGTATGCAGTTTGATCGTGGATATCTCTCAGCCTATTTCGTGACCGACACGGAGAAAATGGAAGCCGTATTCGAAAATCCTTACATCCTGCTAACTGACAAGAAGCTGTCAAACATTCAGGATATTCTCCCCATTCTTGAGAAAATAGTGCAGCAAGGGCGCAAGCTCCTCATCGTCGCGGAGGATGTCGAGGGTGAGGCGCTCACCACCCTCATCGTGAACAAGCTGAAGGGTACGTTTGAGTGTGTCGCAGTCAAGTCGCCTGGTTTCGGTGACCGCCGCAAGGCCATGATGGAGGATCTCGCTATCATCACGGGCGGTACGGTGATATCGGAGGAAGTCGGCTATGACTTGAAGGAAGCCACGCTCGACATGCTCGGCACGGCCTCTACCGTCAAGGTTGACAAGGAGAATACTACGATCGTTGGCGGTGGCGGCACGAAGAAGGATATTAACAACCGCATCACCGCGATCAAGAACCAAATAGAGACGACGACTTCGGACTTCGATCGTGAGAAACTGCAGGAGCGTCTCGCCAAGCTGTCTGGCGGTGTGGCCGTCATCAAGGTCGGCGCGGCTACGGAGACGGAGATGAAGGAAAAGAAGCTTCGCATGGAGGATGCGCTCAACTCCACGAAGGCGGGTGTCGAGGAAGGCATGGTACCTGGAGGTGGCGTCGCCCTCTCCAACGCGATACCGGCCGTGGCCAAGTACGTCGAGACGCTTTCGGGCGACGAGAAGACGGGCGCGAACATCCTGAAGCGCGCGCTTGAGGAGCCCATCCGCCAGATTGCGGAGAACGCCGGCTTCGAAGGCAGCGTGGTCATCTCCAAGATAAAGGAGGAGAAGAAGGGCATCGGCTTCAATGCTGCCACTGAGGTATACGAGGATATGATCAAGGCCGGTATCGTGGATCCGCTGAAGGTCACGCGCTCGGCGCTTCAGAACGCGGCTTCGGTTTCGGCTATGCTCCTGACGACTGAGTCTGCCGTCGCGGACGCGCCCAAGGACGAGCCCGCCATGCCTGCCATGCCTCCTGGAGGAGGAATGGGAATGATGTAATCACGCACATTCCCCGGAGGGGCGTAGGGTAGGATTTCTCCCTTATGCGCCACTCAAAACGATAAAGAAAAAGTCCGGCTTTAAGAAACGCCGGACTTTTCTATTAGATGCGGCTGAATTAAATAGGGAAGGGGGTCAGCCGCTTGAGACAAGCTGATTGATCATTCGCCCTTTTTGAGCGGGTTTGCGGGCTGGGCGTCGTTTGCTACGGCGTCATGCTGCTTTTCATAATTTGCGTTGGCAAGGTTACCGATGGCGTATTCGCAGCATTGCACGACGAGATTGTTCATCGACACGCCCATATCGTGCGCCGTCTGGCCGAGTTCTTTGACGAGCTCGGTCGGCATTCTGAAAGTCTTGTTTGTGTATTCTGGTTTCACCACTTTGAACATTGGCTCACCTCTTTTGTCGTAATCATTCTAGCTATTCTTTTCGGTGTATGTCCATGGAAACCTGGATTAATCATATTCCGCAATCAGTGTCTCCTTGTGGGAGCGCCGATTAATCATATCCGCAATCAGTGTCTCCCGATACATCTATATCTATCATAAACTAAATTGCTGTCTGAATACACACACAAAAATTACACTTATTCAAGTGGATGCAAATTCCTTGATACGATCGTGCTATTCTGTCGAGGCGATGATCGTATAAAAATAGTATAATGGCGGTGATGGACGATAAGTTTGAAAATATACTCGTGGTAGGGCTCGGGCTGATAGGCGGCTCGCTCGCGGCGGCGCTTAAAGATCTGGGCGGCGGCGCGCCCTTCATATATGGCTGTGACGCGGAAGGCGGCGCTCGGGATGCGGCTGTGGAGCTCGGATACGCCGACGCGGCCATCGCACCCGGTGAAGCGGAAGCGCTGTTCGCGGAAGGCGACATAGACCTCGTCGTGCTCGCTATTCCGGCGCGCTTCATGCGGGAATGGTTCTCGCTCATCGCGGACAGCGGTTACTGCGGGGTCGTTACGGATGTCTGCTCGACGAAGCAGGGCGCGGTGAATCTCGCTCGCTCGCTGTTGCGGTATCCAGGGCGTTTCGTGCCCGGCCATCCAATGGCCGGGAGCGAGCAGAGCGGCATCGAGGCTGCGCGCCCAGACCTTTTTTCGGGTGCGTACTGGATATTGACGCCCATAGGAGATACGGACGCGGAAGCATACGGAGGAGTACACGCTCTGCTCGCTTCCGTCGGGGCGCGTGTCATATCGGCAGACCCGGCAGAACACGACCGCATGGTCGCCGTCGTGTCGCATGTGCCACATGTGGCTGCCGCCGCGCTGGTAACGCTCGCTGGGGACCACGCGGGGAAGAACGGCGATCTGTTGCGGCTAGCGGCCGGTGGGTTTAAAGACACCACGCGTGTCGCATCCGGCAGTGCCGACCTTTGGACCGGCATCATCATGGACAATTCAGATGTCATTGCGGAGGAACTGGAGGAGTATGGCCTCATCGTCGCCGAGTTCGGCCGACTCGTGCGCGAAGGCGACGCGGGTGCTCTCCGCGACCTGCTTGCGGGCGCCGCCATGGTGCGTGACAGCCTCCCGGCAAAGTGGGCTCCGAAGCCGGAAGCGCTTACGGTGGTACGCGTGCCCATGGACGACCGCAGGGGCATCGTCGCGCAGATTACGGCGGCCGCCGGGCGCGCAGGGTGTAACATCGAAGCGATAGACATAGACCATATCACGGAGAAACGTGCGGAGCTTGAGCTCGTGCTCACCGGGGAAGGGGACGCGGATGGATTCATCCGCGAGCTCGAAGCGTCCGGATTCAGGCCGCGCCGCCGGGCACTCGCTCCGCAAACCTGAGAAAGCCCTCATGAATATAAAATTTTTCAGGTTTTCGTTTTACCAAATTGCGAAAACGCAAAAGCAAGCAACAATACCTTGTATGAATTCAGTTCTGCGTGATATATAATAACAGTTGAACAGGCGATAATTCGTTATTATCGGTGAGTTGGTATGGGCCAACAACAAGGGGGATGAGTATAGTGGTAAAGCTATTGATTGTATCTAACAACATGGCTGGCGGGGGTGCGGAGAAGGATTTGATTATGTTCTTGAACGAGCTGAGGCCCCCTGAGTATGCCGTGGATTTGCTCATTATCAAGAACAAGGGCGTGTATCTTGATTCAATACCTGACTATGTCAACGTGCAAGTTATGATTGATGTGACACACGGGGACAAGCCTTTTCCCTCTGATACAGCGGTTCTTGAATCTTATTGCGAGGGCTTCATCTCCAATAATTATAACGTGGAAGTCGCGTTTCTTGAAGGGCCACCCACAAAGCTTGTCGCATGTCACGCAAATTCCCATGCCGTGAAGATTGCCTGGGTACACATAGATCTTCAAAATACTCACTGGACTTATTCGTATTACAGATCGGACGAGGAGGAACGCGATATTTATAGCAAATTTGATGAAATCGTGTTCGTATCAGAGGGGGTACGAGAATCATTCTTTCAACGCTTTACTGCCTTGCAAGCCCGTTGCACTGTTATTACAAACCCTACTGACGTTGATGCGATATTGAGTCAGGCGAAAGAATATGATACGCCATCTTACCATTTTTGCTTCTGTATCATTGGCAGTTTAAGTACAAGAAAAGGACATAGCAGACTTTTGTACGCGATGAGCCGTCTTCATTCAGAAGGCTTTTGTTTTCATTTGAATATAGTCGGCGAGGGAACAAATTACGGTAATCTGAATGAGTTGGCACATATCCTGAATATAAATCCATATGTACATTGGATTGGATTTAAGAGAAATCCTTACCCCTACATCGCGAATTGCGACGTTGTCATATCATCTTCCATCGCCGAAGGGTTCCCATTGGTTCTTTGCGAGTCGCTCTGCCTTCACCAGCCAATCATTGCCACCAACTGCGCCGGAAGCAGGGATGTTCTTCAGTATGGGCGCTTTGGGTTATTGGTAAATAATACAGAAGAAGGCATCTATCAAGGGATGAAACGTGTTTTGGTGGACAGCGCATTCCTCTCTGAACTGAAGGACCGATCCCGCTTGGGGTCGGGTAGCCTGAAATACGATGAAATCATGGAACAAGTACATACCTTGTTGCATCAGCACAACGAGGTATAGAAAAAGATGGTCAGCATTATAATAATCATAAAGGACACTAAGGAATATCTCGCCAAATGCTTGGACTCTATCAAAAACCAGACTCTCGGCGATATACAGGTCATTGCGGTAGATGACCACTCATTGGAATCATCAGAAGATATCATTGCGCTGTATCAGGGCGCAATGAAGATTTCCTATCTGAATTTAACAGAGGAGCGAGGACCCGGAGGCGCCCGAAATGTTGGGTTTCAACATGCAACCGGGGAATACATTTGTTTTTTGGACAGTGATGATTGGCTGGATTTGATCTATTTAGAAACCGCTGAAAAGCTTATGTCCGAGCACCAAGCAGATATAGGTATGTGCGGCTTAATTCGAAATTACGACTCGGTCGCATACACTCCCGTATATAAATGTAGTTACCAAAATTTACATATACTAGATGGAACTACAGCTTTTCGTATGATGTCCGACCAATATGACTTTGGCGTGACAATCAGCCCATCGCCGGTAAGCAAAATATACCTAAGAACCTTTCTTGAGAACAATAAAATTGAGTTTTTGGAAAATGTATATTATGAGGATGTCCTGTTTGCTTTTCAGACGCTACTTACCGATTGCAAGGTAATTACCATCCCTGATGTATATTACCATCATTATCGGCGGCCTGGCTCCATAGTGCAGTCTCTGTCGCAACGCCATTTTGATGATTTCAACACGGTTTTCACCAAGGTTAAGGAATACTTGATAGAAAGCCATCAATACGAAGATTACGCTTTTAATTATTATAAAATACTAGAACGATTCTACAACCTAATCATCAGGCAGGTATTCCAGTTTTCGAAATCTGAACAGGAAAAGAAGAAATGGATGCAGTATTCTTTTAGCATCATAAAAGAGTTGATAGTACTGGAGGAATACATGGAGTATTTCAGCGCCGAGGATATTCGCAGGCATCTCCAACCCTTTTTAAAAGATACGACCCTGCTATAAATCAATCTCCCCGTGGATCGATATAATACCAGTCCCTCTCAAACTTCTGTGTAAAATAAAAATCCATGCGTTTGAATGAAAACAGACCACGTTTAAGTACTTTTTGGTTATGGCGGATAACACGCATATAACTACGTGTCGACTGAAAAGTCTCCGCCGCCTTTTCAAGGGCATCGCATGCCTCATTTGTATTATTATGCGCGAGATGGTGCAGTGCGAGGGTTTCATAATAGAACCCTTTCAATTTGTCCCTCAGCTTTCGTGGCTTTGCAAGATCGCGCAAAAAACGCTCATCCGCCTTATCAAAGTCCCCAATAACATACAATATGGCGCAGAGTGCTAGATTGCGGTGCCTGTAACTGCTGTAATAATCTCTATACGCAGCGTCTGTAATAGCCTCGATACGGGGAATCAGTGTGTTGTTGCGGCTACGGAGAAACTGTAGGTATAGATATTGGAACTCCACCAAGCACCATTGCTTACTTGTCTTCTCTATATTGTCCGGCAAAAGTTCATGCGCGTCCTTGGTATACAGAAACGCCCTGTCAATATCCACCGTATACAATGTATGCGCATATCTGACGTGGAAATCAATGCAGTGATGAAGCAAATAAGCTTCGCTCTTTAAGACTTTTCTCCATTGCAGAAACATCCGCTCCGAACGTCTTTTACCTCGGGATGACTGAATCATGATTCTCATATTTTCACATATAAAAGGTATCTCATATTCTTTTTCCATGGAGGAAATAGTGCCAAATATTCTTTGCAGTCTGAATACTTTTTGAAATTGCCTGTAGTATTTCATGGCCTTTGAATATCGAAACATATTATAATTGCTATTCATCAGCTCAAGTAGCAAATCCAATTGCAGAAAGCGCATTTTGGGAGAGTTGTAGTCCTTGATTTCATTGTAAATTTTTTCAAAGCAGTCATAGCCGATATATCTATGACTGCAATTAACTGCCGCATAAGCGTAATCAAAATATAGTTGGTAATATACCTCGCCGTTGTTGGCATTTTTCAGGATTGACGTAGAATGTGCGCCCTGGAAATATCCATCGAGGATGTGACATACCACGTAAAAACGTTCATCTTCACGCAACTTTGAAATACGTTTTGCTGCCTGTAGCAGTTCGTCAAGGGAATTGTCCAAGAGGAACTTTTCTCGGGCTTTGTCCACTTCATCTACATAATCCAATCCGAGCGCCTTCTTGCTGATACGATGGGTTTTACGAAAAATATCTTTATAGATATCATGAAAAGGGATCAGCTGGTTTTGCTCGTTGAGTTTTACCAATCCTGTATTCAAAAGTTCGGAAGCATCGTTATTGTCTTCAATAGGGACGCCATTGGGATTTGTATAGATTGCATGAAGCAATTTTTCACGTTCGCCATTCATGAGATTCTTGAATTGTTCTAACACTAGTTCCTCTCCCATGTTCCCGTTCACAAAGGGACCATACAATTTGATGAAATCATCCAAATTGTCAATAGAGTCGAAATTAATAATATATCTCAGAAACTCAATAAGCATAATTATGTTCGGGAAATAGTCCCCTAGTACCAAATGAGGGATTTCCAATTTAAGTGAGCGAGTATTTTGTAATACTGAAGCAATATCTGAGGTTTCAACCCTGCATTCGAATTCATTGATTTCAAATTTGCTTTTTAAGTTACGATAGAAATCTGAATCCAAAATATAATCTTGTCCTGCAAACAGAAAAAATATAGGGCAATTTTTGCGTTGTAATTCACGAAATAAAAATAGCAAAAAAGAGAGCACTGCGGGATTTAAATTCTGAAAATTATCCAAGAAAAGATAGCGAGAGTTAAGATCGCATTGTTGCGGCAGAATATCGGCTCTTTTCCTCGTGATGTGTGAAAAGAATTCTTCCGACTTTTCCGGATAGCCTCGTAGAGAGACCAGTTTCATGAAGTTTTTTGTAATTACTCTTCTCCCTATATTTTTCCTGATCTTTTTTATGTAGGAGGAATCAATTTCATCTGGATTCACGTACGGAAGCAGCAGGAAAAAAATTAAATCGCAGATTTTCTTGGCGTTTTCCACATGATCCCCAGAAAAATTGTGATAAAAAATCGTTTCGTTAGTTATTGAGCTTGATTGCATGAAGCGATTGACTAAATACGTTTTCCCTGTTCCTGACTTGCCGTAAATGGTGGCAAATCTCAACCGTTGTTCCTGACGGAAACACTCCGCTATATCATTGAGTTCAGATAGAATCTCAGCTTGGGACTGAATTTCTATATGGAAATCTGCACTGTTCTGTAATTCAATCTTTTTCTTTAGCAGGACTTCAATAACGCTTGAATTATGCAGGATTTTGAATAAATCTAAACGGCAATACTTTCTCCCATCGTTCCCAACGTTGATTCCCTGAAAACAATCCGTGAAACGGAACACAATATTGACTGCATTTTCTCTCGGCTCTAGGTCGAGCGACTCGGTCATAAGCTCTATGCCATCGTACTTCGCTTCAAACGAGATTGTTTGCTTTACTGGGCTTAAAAGTTTAAGATACGCCCTATAAAGTTTTTCAAAATAGAGAATCTTACATTCTTCTGCATACCCATTTTCATTAGACTGATATGGGTACACGCTTATATCCTCCGACACGGACAAGGGGACGTCTTGAGGTTTTGGTTTCGTCGTTGCTTCTGGGAAGAAGCGCTCATAGACATCTATATGTTTTGCCAACCAATACTCGATAACATTTTTAGTACAAAAATAAACATCCTCACAACCAATCGCTTTTTGAAGAGCGATTCGGACATCAGAGATGACTTTTGAATGAATATCAATGTTTGTTACGAAAATGATCTTTGAAATTTGTTTGTGGAAAATGGAACTGACAATCGTGGCGTCCAGGCGATAGCGAGCTAAATATTTTTCAGTGGATGAGTATTTAGCTTCCATCCACCAAGTCTCACCAATCTCTCCGGGAGGATGAAACCCGACGATGATAGCATAGGCGTCTTTATTCCCATCCCGAGTTTTCTTTGTACTCCTCCATTTTCTATTAGAATCTTTAAACTCGACATTAACGTATTCAAACGCCAATTTCTCAAATCCCGAATATCCTTCGTGAATTTTCCCCCAATCAATCATTCCTGAAAATGCCCCCCGCTACTGTTCTGGAAGTGGATATCACCGATAATAACGAATTATCCGTTGTTCCTGCGAGGTATTCTGTTGCTCGCGGAAGCTGTATAATATTACCCTTGCATCAAACAATAGGAAGCTACGTAGTTTTTATGCCCGCCTACTTTTCTTTGGCGCTCTTGCATGTCGATAAAGCGCACAGTTTCGGTGTGTTGCCTTATGCGGTCCGGGCGGCTGAACTGCATGCTTAGTTTTGATATTAGTAGTCATTCCTGGCGCCTCTTTTTGCTGTTTGATGCGAGGGTAGTAATCACTTATAGAAACGGAGGAGATTGAAATGGAACTATTTGGGATGCATATTGACGATTATTTGGACTATTGCCGGTACAGCAAGAGGCTGAGTTCCAAAACGCTTATCGCCTACAAAACAGATCTGAAGCAGTTATCTGCCCACGTAGGTACAGGCAAAGACGCTTCTGAGAAGGATACCTTGAAGGAATATATCTCGTTACTGCATCAAACGTATAAATCTACAAGTATCAAACGCAAGATAGCGTCCGTTCGCGCCTACTACAATTATCTGGCGGATGAGAATATTATTGACTTTAACCCGCTTAGCCTATTGAGAATAAAGCTTCGCGAGGAGAAAAAGCTTCCCAAAACACTGTTGTTCCATACGGTGTGGCGCTTGTTGGATTGTGTATATGAAAAATACAGGAGCGACGCTCATCCCGCGTTGCTAAGGGACATTTTGATCATAGAGCTTCTGTTCGCTACGGGCATGAGGGTGTCGGAGTTGTGTTCTCTGAAAGACGAGGATGTGGACATTACGGCGGGCAAGATCAATATCTTTGGGAAGGGTTCGAAGGAGAGGATTGTTCAGGTGTGTAATTCGGAGGTTCTGGCAAAATTGTTAGAATACAGGCAGGTGTATGATGCCGAGATCAATGCTACAGGTTATTTCTTTGTGAACCGTCTACGTAGACGCTTCTCGGAACAGTCCGCCAGGCATATGATTTGCCATTACGCGAAGGCGGCGGGGATCATGCAGCATATCACGCCACATATGTTCAGGCATACCTTCGCCACGCTTCTACTTGAAGAAGATGTGGACATCAGGTACATTCAAAAAATGCTCGGGCATTCGTCGATCAGGACCACCGAAATCTACACGCATGTTGCTTTAGAAAAGCAAAAGGAGATATTGGCTCTCAAGCATCCACGCAACAAGATGACTCTGGGACTGTGACATTGGAAATGGTAGGTTTGCCTGTCATTGTGCTAGTTGCCGGAGCAACAAGCAATCGTGCTATGTGACACCGGTCATTCGGGCAGTTTGGCGCAGTGCCTCTGCCAGCGCCACGCGTCCGCGCACATCTCATCTATACCCAGGCGAGCTTTGAAGCCGAGTTCGCGTTCGGCGAGATCAGTGTTGGCATAGACGATGGCGAGATCACCGGCGCGGCGGGGATATACGGATTTAGGTAATTCACGTCCGCAGGCACGCTCGAAAGCGGAGATGATTTCCCTGACACTCGTGCCTTTTCCGGTACCTAGGTTGAAGGCATGGACGTTCGCCCCTTCGTGAGCAGCTCCACTTGCAGATTCACCTATATCAATGAAGTCACCCTCGTGCGATCTTTTTTTTCTCAAATATTCCATGGCGAGCAGATGGCCTTCCGCCAGGTCCATGATATGGATATAGTCGCGTACACCGGTGCCATCGGGTGTGTCGTAGTTGTCGCCGAATATGCGCACTTCGGGCAGCTCGCCTGTTGCGACCTTGGCGATGTATGGGAGCAGGTTGTTCGGGATGCCCTGCGGATCCTCGCCGATGAGCCCGCTTTGGTGCGCTCCTATGGGGTTGAAGTATCTGAGTAAGGCCGCTGAAAAAGTGAAGTCGGTCGCGGCCGTATCCATGATGATGCGCTCGATCATGACCTTTGTCCATCCGTAAGGGTTGGCGGCGCCGAGGGGGAAGTTCTCATAATAGGGGACGGGGTTGTCATGCTTGTACACTGTCGCGGACGAGCTGAAGATGAGATTTTTCACACCGGCCGTGCGCATGGAGCCCAGCAGGTTTATCGTGCTTAAAAGATTGTTTTCATAGTATTCGAGCGGTTTTTCGACGGATTCGCCTACGGCCTTGAGCCCTGCAAAATGAATCACCGAACCGATGTCATGCTTTTTGAACGCTGCCTCCGCCTCACCGGAATGTAGCAGGTCGGCTTCCTCACAGGGGCAGGGCTTGCCCGTGATCTTCTCTATCCTTGTAGGGACGTCGCGCTTGCTGTTCGAGAAGTTGTCGAGCAGAACGACATCGTAGCCGCGGTCAAGCAGAACAGTCGCTGTGTGGCTACCTATGAAGCCGGCGCCACCGGTGAGCAGGACGGTCTTGTTTCGTGTGTGGTCTTTCATCAGTTGCCTCCATCCAGCACACATAGCATTTTATGAAATTCTAACATAAAGGGGTGACTGAAAACCAATTCGCTCCGTATTTGCGCGGGAGATTTTACGGCCTACTTCCTGTTTATCTGATTTTCCCGGTTGCTACGGGATTTTTTTTCCCCGCTTCTCCTTGCCTTACGGGAGGTGGCGGGATTATAATAGATGACATGGCGCTTGTGGAGGCCATGGATAGCGTGCGTACGGAAACCGCGTGCGACAGATCAGGAAAGGAGACGCGTGTCGGCGGCTCTATGTGGGAAACATCCATATACTTAGAGCGCGGCGTTACGCAAGGGAAAACGAATGAAGCAGGAAATACATCCGGAATACAAATCTACAAAGGTCACGTGCGCTTGTGGCAACTCGTGGGAGACGCGCTCGACACAGGACGAGATCAGGCTTGACGTATGTTCGGCATGCCATCCGTTCTTCACGGGGCAGCAGAAGTTTATCAACCGTGGCGGACGCGTGGAGAAATTTAAAAACAAATACAACCTCGATTAGGGGAACGCCGATAAACCGGCGTATCTCTATCTGTGCGGCATATGGCAAAGGCCGGGGCGCCGCCTCCGGTTTTTTGTTGTCTGCATATGTGGAGCTAAATGATGTTCGATAAACTTGATAGCACGCTTGAAAAATACGACGAGCTCGCGAGGGATGCCTCCGACCCGAGAGTTATAGCCGACCAGCCGAGATGGCAGGGGATAGTGAAGGAGATGGGCGAGATCGAGCCCGTCGTCCTTAAATATCGCGAGTACAAGTCAGCAAAGAGCGAACTCACAGACGCCAGGGAAATGATAGAGAGTGGTGGGCTTGACGCGGGGGAAAAGGAGCTTTTCAAGGCCGAGCAGGCAGAGCTGGAGCCTCGCGTTGAGACGCTCGAGGGTGAGCTGAAGGCCCTGCTCCTGCCAAAGGATCCGAACGACGGCAAGAACGTCATTCTCGAGATACGTGCGGGCACGGGTGGTGAGGAGGCGGGCCTGTTTGCGGGCGATCTGCTTCGCATGTACATGCGCTATGCGGAGCGCCGCGGCTGGAAGACAGAGATGCTCGACATGAGCGAAACGGGCATCGGCGCGGTCAAGGAGGCCATCCTCATGATACGTGGCCGCGGCGCGTACAGCAGGCTCAAGTACGAAAGCGGCGTCCACAGGGTACAGCGCGTACCGGAGACGGAGTCGAGCGGGCGCGTGCACACATCCGCTGCGACGGTCGCCGTACTTCCCGAGGTAGACGATGTGGAGATCGAGATAGACCCGAACGATGTGCGCGTCGACGTATATCGTTCTACGGGTCACGGAGGTCAGTCCGTGAATACGACGGACAGTGCGGTCCGCCTCACCCACGAGCCGACGGGGCTTGTCGTCACCTGCCAGGACGAAAAGTCCCAGATCAAAAACAAGGACAAGGCGTTCAAAGTGCTGCGCGCCCGCCTCTACGACCTGAAGATCCACGAGCAGAACAAAGAAGTCTCTGACGCGCGCCGCAACATGGTGGGTTCGGGGGACCGTTCCGAACGCATCAGGACTTACAATTACCCGCAGGGGCGCATTTCCGACCATCGTATCGGACTGACCCTCTACAAGCTGCCCGCGTTTATGGACGGCGATATCGACGAGGTGGTGGACGCCCTGATCACGAGCGATCGTGCCGAGCGCATGGGAGCCGTCGAATAAAGATTTATGCATAATCTCCCTGATAAGTATAAAAAAGGATCGCACGCTTTGTTTCCACACAATCGGCGTTGTGGGGTGATTATCCTATGAAGACAAAGATCTACGATGTTACGGCGCTCAGCCCGGAGACCATGCGCAGGGCGCAGACCCTTCGCGAGCGTGACGCGATGGAGATCGTCAAACGGGCGATGAAGTACGTGGCCGAGGCGGCGCGTGTCATCGCGGCAGGAGGGCTTGTCGCGTTCCCTACAGAGACTGTCTACGGAATAGGGGCGAACGCGTTCGACGAGGCTGCGGTGCGTCGCATATACGCGGCAAAGGGCAGGCCATCGGATAACCCCATGATCGTCCATATAGCGCGGGCGAGCGACATCGGGCAATTGACGCCCATGATTTCGCCCGCTATCGTAAAGCTAGCAGACAGTTTCTGGCCGGGCCCGCTCACGATGGTACTGGACAGGAAGTCGTCCGTCCCGTCCGCCGTTACAGGAGGACTGGACACCGTTGCGGTCAGACTGCCCGACGAGCCGGCCGCGTTGGACCTGATCAGGCTTTCGGGCTGTCCCATAGCGGCGCCGAGCGCCAACCTGTCAGGTTCGCCAAGCCCTACCACGGCCGCTCACGTCATAGATGACCTTGAAGGCAAGGTCGATATCATACTCGCTGGCAACCCATGCCGCGTAGGCATAGAGTCCACTGTAGTCGACATGACCGCTACGCCACCCGAGATACTCAGGCCGGGTATGCTGACTGCGGACATGCTGAGCGCCGCGGTGGACGCGGAGGTCGTTTACGATAAAGCATTGCTGCAAGGCGGCGCCTTCTCTCCGGAGTGCACCGCCTCCCCCAGATCACCTGGCATGAAATACAGGCACTATGCCCCAAAAGCGGATATGCTCGTCGTAGAAGGGAGCAGGGACAGAGTCGAGGCCGAGATCGAGAGACTCAAGGATATGAACGAGAGGATAGGGAACAAAGTAGCTGTCCTGCTTTTTGAGGAGCGCTCATACATTGAGGCCGCGCATGATTTTTACGCTAGGCTTCGCGCACTCGACGAGGAAAGTCCCGGGCTCATCATCGCCGGCGCTCTGCCGGATAACGATGGCGCCGGCTTTGCTGTCATGAACCGCATGATGAAAAGCGCCGGCTACAATGTCGTCAGAGTATGATATAATAGCCGCGATGACAGGAGGTTTTCCATGAGAATAGCTATAGCGTCTGACCACGGCGGTTACGATCTGAAAGAGCGGCTCATTCCGTACATCGAGGGACTGGGCCATGCAGTCACAGACCTGGGAACAAACAACCCGGATCCCACGGACTATCCCATCTTCGGCCAAAAATGCGCGGAGTATGTCACGAGCGGTGAGGCTGACCGGGGCGTGGTAATGTGTGGTACAGGCATAGGCATATCCATGGCTGCAAACAAGACGAAGGGCGCCCGTTGCGCGCTCGCCGCTTCTGACGAGATGGCTAGGCTCGCGTCGGCGCACAACAAGGCGAACCTGCTAGCCCTCGGCGGGCGTACGACTTCATTTGAGAACGCGGCTCGATGGATCGATATATGGCTCGCGACGTCGTTCGACGGTGGAGAACGCCACGTCAGGCGTGTCGCGATGCTTGATGGGATGTGACTGCGCACGGCGTATTTCCGCTCAAACTATCACGCTGTATAAGGCCCTAAAGGTTACCGTTAGGTGGTAACATATCTTTATAAAATAAATAAAAAAAGGAGATGGAAGGAAAATGAGCACATTGCAGGTAATTGACCATCCGCTTGTTCAGCACAAGGCTGCCATGATGCGCGACAGAGACACGAACGTCAAGGATTTCCGCGAGCTTGTCAAGGAAATCTCGATACTGCTCGGATACGAGGTCACGCGCGACCTGCCTCTCGTCGAGACTGAGATAGAGACACCCCTCGAAAGGATGAAGGTGAAAGTCCTTCCTGAGGCCGATCTTGCGATAGTGCCTATACTGCGCGCGGGCCTTGGCATGGTGGACGGCTTCCTGAGCCTCGTGCCGAACGCAAAGGTCGGTTTTGTCGGTCTCTATCGCGATCCCGATACGCATATGCCCGTCGAATATTACTGTAAATTACCAGACGACATCGGAAAGCGTCAGGTCGTCGTACTTGACCCGATGCTCGCCACGGGCGGCTCCGCCTCGGCTGCTATACGTTTCGTCAAGGAGAAGGGCGCCAGTAGTATAAAGTTCGTATGCATCATAGCCGCGCCCGAGGGGGTCAAGGTCCTGCAGAATGATCATCCCGACGTGGATATCGTAGCTGCGCGTCTGGATCGCGAACTCAACTCCCATGCCTACATACTGCCGGGGCTTGGCGACGCGGGCGACCGCATATACGGAACGAAATAAAGGAAGCGTAAATGAACCATATCCCTGACCGCACGAGTAGCCATAGCAACGTATTCGACGTCCTGAAGGAGCGCGGCTTCATCAGGCAGGCCACGCATGAGGATGACATCAGAGATCTGCTTGGCAAGGAGAGTGTCACCTTCTATATAGGCTTCGACCCGACAGCAGACAGCCTGCACGTCGGACATTTCATGCAGGTCATCATCATGATGTGGATGCAGAAATACGGCCACAGGCCGATAGCCCTTGTTGGCGGAGGGACTGCCATGGTGGGGGATCCGTCGGGCCGTACGGACATGCGCCGCATGATGACGAAGAACGATATCGCGAATAACGGCATGAAGTTCGAGAAGCTGTTTGGCAAGTTCATCGAGTTCTCGCCAGAGGGGAAACAGAACGGCGCGCTCCTCGCAAACAATGCGGACTGGCTACTCGATCTGAACTACATAGATTTCGTGCGCGACATAGGCAGGCATTTCTCAGTCAACAACATGCTCAGGGCCGAGTGTTTTAAATCTCGTATGGAGTCTGGGTTGAGCTTCCTCGAATTTAATTACATGCTCATGCAGTCCTATGATTTTCTGGAGCTGTACAAAAGATACAATTGCAAGATGCAGTTCGGTGGGGACGACCAATGGTCGAACATCCTCGGGGGTGTGGATCTTATCAGGCGCGAGCTTGCTGAGCAGGCATATGGTATGACCTTCGCCTTGCTCGAAACGAGCGAAGGCAAGAAAATGGGCAAAACGCAGGCTGGCGCACTATGGCTCGATGCCACCAAGACACCACCATATGACTTCTACCAATATTGGCGCAACGTCGGCGACGCTGATGTGAGGAACTGCCTCTCCCTGCTGACGTTTCTGCCGATGGACGAGGTGGAACGGCTGTCTTCGCTGAAGGACGCTGAAATCAATATGGCAAAGGAGACGCTCGCCTACGAGGTGACGAAGCTCGTGCATGGGGAGGATGAAGCCGCATCCGCGCAGGCGGCCGCGCGTGCTCTGTTCGGAGGTGGTGGCCATGAGGTCGTAGGTTCAGGAATTGTAGACGCGCCCACATTTGAACTTAGTCGCGATGACCTGCCAGGTGAAGGTATCGGCATACTCGACCTGATAAGGGAGGCGGGCCTCACTGATAGCAATAAGGACGGTTTCCGCGCGATAGAGCAGGGCGGTCTCACGATAGATGGTGAGAAGATCACCGATCCGAAAATGTACCTGAGCGTGGAGGATTTCCCGGATGGTTCAATCCTCATCCGTCGTGGTAAGAAAAAATACAGCCGTGTCATCCTGGTGTGACCTGGTAGTGCAGCCGCTACGTATAAAAATAAATATAGATTTGTACAAAAGCATGATACTATAATAGGTAGTAATTTCGATGTATATCAATCTTTTGTATGGATAGGTAGATCCGACTGTTTGGAAAAATGTGGTTCTCGTGAGGCAGTTAATAGCCCGGTTTGATAGGAGATGAAAATGAACCCCAATCGTGTACGCAATGTCTTCGTATGTGTTTTGCTATCTTTTATACTCGTTGCAGGTGGAACGCTCTTTGCTTACGGAGACGGCGGTGACCGTTTTGCATATCCGCATCTGGATTCAGGCGCCGGGGTGTATTCCGGGCTCACCGACGAAGCGATCATCGAAGATCTGACGAGGCCGCCGGTGAATGGCGCGGAATATGACGGATACATCGTCAAGATGGCGGACGGCGCGTCCACGGACGCGGAGCTACGTAGGATGAAGAAGTTTGCGGATGACACCATCGGAGATGAGATAGCCGTGGTGGACCGGCCGGAGGAAGCGCTCAAATTCGCTGATGCCGAGGACATAGAAGTCATCGAACCGAACTACAAACTCACCTCGTTCGATTTCCCTCAGACCGATCCCGTCGATCCGTATTATATTGACCCAAGAAACCATCAGTGGGGTATCAGGTACGTGAACGCGGCGTCCGCGTGGAAGGCAGGATATCGGGGGAATGGCGTGAATATCGCCATAATGGATACGGGTATCGTCAGCGGGCACGAAGACCTATACAGCGACAAGATATTGTACCAATACGATTGGGTAAGCGGAGACACAAACGCCGAGGACGACAACATGCACGGCTCGATGGTGGGCGGCATCATCGCTGCGGATATCAACAATTACGTTCCCGGCACGGCGAACGGCGTCGGTATGGCCGGCATCACCGACCAATCCCATCTTTTCATACATAAGGTGTTAGACAGCAGGGGAGACGGCTCCGTCTCGGATATACTTTACGCTTATAACGAGATCCTTGAAAGCGGTGAGCGGATAGATGTCATCAATCTCAGCCTCGGTCATGAGGGATATCTCAAGTTAGAGGATGAAATCATACAGAAAGTCATCGATAAGGGCATCATCGTGGTCGCCGCCACGGGAAACAACGGCGCGGATACCGACGGCACGGCCAACGCGATAAACTATCCTGCCGGTTACGCGAACGTGATAGGTGTGGGATCTGTCGGGATGAACGGCTCGGTTTCCGACTTCTCTACGAAGAACAAGAGCGTCGATGTGATGGCGCCGGGCGAGTTCATGGTGGGTCTGAGGTACGGTACGAGAAACGGTTATCTGGTGAACACCTGGGAGAGGGGAGGCCTCCACGGCACGTCGTTCGCAGCCCCCGTAGTCGCCGCGGCGGCGGTCATAGCCAAACAGAGGGATAAAAGCATAGATTCGGGCGCATTCCTGACCTCCCTCGCTCGATCTTCGCGCGACGCCGGACCCTCCGGCTACGATACCTCGTACGGCAACGGGATATTGGACATAGACAGATTGGTGAACTATCTGAACACAGGCGTTATCCGCGTGACCTTCAACGCGAACGGCGGTCAGGTTGGGACCGGGAACAAGAACGTCTGGCCCGGCGGCAAATATGGCAGTCTGCCCACGCCTACGCGTGCCAAGTATGGATTCCTCGGCTGGTACACAAATAAGACAGGTGGCACGAAGGTCACTTCGCTGAGCACGGTGGGTAGCTCGCCCCTGACGCTATACGCGCATTGGCAGGGCGGTACCACCCTCGGTGACCTAACAGTTGGCAAGGCCAAACTCAGTCCCGCGTTTTCCTACAAAAAGACGAGTTACAAGCTCACCCTATCAAAATCGCAGGCCTCCGTGAAGATCACCCCCGTGAAGGTATACAAAGGCGCGAAGATGCAGATCAAGGTCGGTTCCGACAAGTACAAGACGAAGAACTCGGTCACGGTCAAGCTCAATAAGGGCAAAAAGACGACGGTATATGTCAAGCTCTCCAAAAAAGGGATAAAGACAAGAATATATAAGATAAACATCAAAAGGAAAAAATAGGAGGTAATGACGTAATGAACAGAAATAGAATGGGTAACAGCTATAGTACAGGAAAGAGAAGTTCCATTCGGATGGTGTTAGCATTTGCGTTGGCATTCGTTTTGACCACATCCCTTTCGGTCACCGCTTTTGGTGAGTCCGGTGAATATGCGGAACATGGCGAAAACGCAGTTATAAAGCCCGCCCCCGATACCGGAGACGTTATCAGCCTATCCAGTGAAGCGTCAGGGATAAGTCAGCTCGCTATCGATGAGGCTCGCGGTCAGTTGACAGATATCCTCGGTTCATACGACGTGAAAGCGATGAGATCTCCCAGTGCCAAACCTCCGGTGACACAACTGTTGAAAGATGGCAAGCCTGTAGATGGTGATGCGTGCGCCTTAGGCAGTATATATTGGAATCCTGCAACCTACAGCCCCACGGGCGATGTCGGCAACGCCTTTCAGCAGGGCGGCACTATGGCGGGACGCGCCAATACATTCACAATATCCGGCAGGAATCAGGATGTTTTTTTTGCCACGGTCCCGTCGTATAGCGGTGATCTGGCGGGCAATCAGGCACAGTTCAACGCTCTCGGTCTCGTACCCGGTACGTACGCCATGATACCCGCGGGCATAGCCAGCCGGTATGGTTCGTCATTCGAGCCTGAAAATCTATGGTCCGAAGGCAATTGTGACAATATGTGGGACGTGAACGACCCCCCTTTTCAGTATACCCATGCGTACAACAAGGCGGCCACATTTACGGACAGGGTGATCTATCAGAAATGGACCGTCAACGAGACGTCCCCGGGGGCGATAGACTCTATCAGATACTGGGAACTCGACACCTCTGCCAAATGGTATCAGGACTTTAACTTCAAACTCAAAGGTTATGTGAGTTATTACGGCGACGGAGGTGGCAACACGACGAAATGGTTAGATAATGGGGCCGCATATCCATCGTACACGCCCACGCGCAAAGGCTTCAAATTTGGCGGATGGTTTACTCAATTCCCTGTAGGCGGCGCCAAGATCGTTCCCGGGAAGACCCAGGTATGGTTTGGCGAGGGCTATAACAAGTCTGTCTACGTTCACTGGGATAAAACAGTTAAAATCACATTTAACCCTAATAAAGGAAAGATCACCAAGGGCAAGAAAGTGACGAAGGCCAAATACCGGGGGAAGCTTGGCAAAGCGCCGACGGCCAAACGTAGCGGCTACACGAGCCTGGGATGGTACTACGGTTCTACCAGCAATGGTTACAAATTACATGAAAAGGGCCTCATCGTGCTTGTGCCTAAGGCCGCGTTCAAAGCCCAGTGGATAAAGAACGGCAAGGGCAAGACCGTGTCAGGCTCCGAATGGAACCGTATACTGCAATCCTACAAGAAAAAGCTGTTCATCAATTACAAATCGGTAGGCGCTGCGATAGGCGGCAAAGGGGTGTACAACGGCGAAGTCAACCACTATGTTGGCTCGGACGGCTTATATAATTATTATATCAAATGCAAGGAGTATGAATGGAACGGCAACATAGACGGTACTATCGTCAAAATGTATTTTTCCGTCAAGACGGGCAATCTCATCAACGGAACCAGATCTGGCGGACTGAAATAAGGTTCGCACACTATCAAAGATGAAAGATGGCGGGCTCCAGCGCTTCACCAGGACGGCTCTCATGGCTGCCATCATCTTTGTCGTCACCTACATCATCCGCATCCCTTTGCCGTTCGCTTCGGGCGGGTATCTCAATATAGGTGACGCGCCGATATACTTGTCCGCCTACCTGCTCGGTGGGCCGGCTGGCGCTATTGCCGGAGCGATCGGTGCAGCCGCTTCCGATCTCGCGGCAGGCTACGTGTTTTATGTGGCGCCCACCGCGGCAATCAAGGGCGTTATGGGGTTCGTATGTGGTAGCCTCATGAGCGGCGGACCCATCAAATCGGACAGCCTTGGCGTCGTAGGCCCGGCGCGCAAGGGAGGTACGAAACGATTTGTACTCGCTTCCGCGCTGGGCGGCGCGATCATGGTTGGAGGATACGCTGTGTTCGAGGCGATCTTTTTCAATATCAACCAGGCGCTTGCGGCCATACCGTTCAACTGTATTCAGTGGGCCGGGGGCGTCGCTGCCGCCGCTGCCCTCTTTCCCGTAGCCCGTGCCATCGAAAAAACTCTGCGTTAGGGAAACGCTGATTAAATCTGCGCCACACCGGCGGCGAATCCGGCGACATATCTTATATCAGTGTTTCCTTAGGAGCCGTATATGGGCTATATATGTTATACTTTTAGCGTATAGTTATCGTAACGCCGGAGCGTGCGCGCCCCGGTGTAAGACGGAAAGAGAAGGTACTTATCATGTCGGACAGAAATTCGACCCGCGAAAAGACTTTACTCTTGGTCCAGTTTTCGATCCTGCTTGCGATTGAAGCCATCGTGTGCTTCACTCCGCTCGGCTCCATTCCATTGGCGCCCCCGCTGATCGTAGCGACCTTGGGTATGATACCGGTCATCATCGCGGGAATCCTGCTCGGTCTTTGGGCCGGGGCGCTCATGGGGGCTTTTGCGGGGATGTTCAGCTTCATCGTGTGGACATTCATGCCGCCGTCGATCATGGCGTTTGTGTTCACTCCGTTCGCGTCGATCGGCGACGTTCACGGCAACTTTTGGAGCCTGCTCATATGCTTTGCTCCTCGCATAGGCGTAGGTGTCGTAGCGGCAGGATTATTCATCCTGTTCAGGAAGATTCTGAATCCGGATAGCGCGCGCGCGCAGGCGACATACCTGACGGGCGCTGCCGCGGCGAGCGCTATAGTGACGGCGATCATCACCATCATCATCTACATCCTCGCTCTGCGCGTGCTGGGTGCCTCACTCAGCGCGTCACACTACTGGATCATCGCGATAGCCATCTTTGTCGCGCTCGCCGTCGTGTTTTATCTCCTTTTCAGCAGGCGTGTCAGCACGGATGTGGCCGCGGATATCGTAGCCTACGGCGCCAGTGCCGTGGCCGCGTCTATGACGAATACCATATGCGTTTTAGGGGGCGTGTACCTGTTCTTCGGCCGCGATTACGCGCAGGTGATGCAGATAAGCTACGATGCGATGATGGGAGTTATCGGCCTGTCTGTCGTTACGAATGGCATACCCGAGGCAGCGCTCTCGGCTCTTTGCGCCTACTTCATTGCCCGTGTCATAATGCGCCGCGGCAATATGAAAAAAATAAAAATGAGATAGTTGTAGCGGTGGCCATAAAATGGTAAGGTAGTACGTATAAAGGATGCTGGGAGAATCCCGGCGCGGTAGGATAGCCGGCATTATGGCGGTAAGGTGGCAGTATGGAGTTTGAACGTAAAGGTAACTGGATATTTAAAAGGAATGATGGGGGCAACGTTATTGCCGAGGTCACTTTCCCTAAGCTGAGGGACGGCGTAGTCGTGATCAATCACACCTATGTCGACGATTCGCTCAGGGGACGCGGTATCGCGGGTCAGCTCGTCGAAGCCGCGTACGAAGCGATCAAGGCCGAGGGTATGAAGGCGGAAATCACCTGTCCTTATGCTGTCAAATGGTTTGGAGACAGGCCAGACAAGAACGACATTGTGGTGAGCGAATAGGAGCATGGCGCGTTACGGGACATTAAGACGCAATCTGCGGCGGAACATAAAGCCGTGGGTCGAAGATGACGCGGTAAAGTTTCGGGATGAGAGGGCGTTGTTCGCGAAAGTTCTCGCGGTTTTTGTCGTGCTATCCTTGTCAGGGGCGTTCGTACCGCTGGTTGCCAATCTGGTGTTTCGTATACCCGATCTGTACAGCTTTGATCTTGGGCGGACACAGGCTGTGGAAGATATTGGAGTGAAGGTGAATAACGGCGATGTGGCGGACGCGATTTCGTCGTTCATGCGACATAGGACGGACAGCTTACGGATCAACGCGGAATCTGATAGCGGCAAAGTTCCGCTTTTCACAGGGAATGATCGTACGGTCATGATGACGCTCAGATCGTTCCTCGACAATACCCTCGCAATAGGCTTTACCTTGCTTGCCCTATTTCTTGCGTTGTGCTTTATGCTCGTGAGGTGGAATAGGCCGCGTGAACTCAGGCTTGGGTTCATGGGCGGATTAGCTGCATACGTTGCTGTCATCTGCTTCCCCGTACTCGTGATCGTGTTCGGAGGGCCGCCCATGTGGATATGGAAGGAAGTCATCGGTGCGGCGTTCGTGCCCGGCGACATGATGCCGGAGCTGTTTCATCGTGGTTTTTTCCTTACGTCATGGATAGCTGTGACAGCAGTTACCCTCGCGATAATAATTGTATTGCTCTCTGTTGTCAGGAGGTTGACACGGCATGAAAGTATGTTTTTGGGGAAGATTGCCTGACGTAATTACGACAGGCAATAGCCTTTTGGCGTTGTTGGATAGAAATCCTCGCTTTGTAGTGAATGGAGTATGAAATGGCAGTATATGTACATTTAGCTGATGGATTTGAGGAGATAGAGGCATTGACGCAGGTTGATCTGCTACGTCGTGCTGGGGTGAATGTTGAGACCGTGTCGATTATGGGGCGGCTGAGCGTTACTGGAGTACATGGCATTGAAGTGATTGCGGATATCGTGTTCGCTGATGCGGACTACGGCAGTTGCGACATGATAGTGCTTCCCGGTGGGCAGCCCGGTGCGGAGCGTCTCGCCGAGCACGAGGGACTGAAGCAGAAACTGCTCTCGTTTGCGAATGAGGAGCGGCGCATCGCGGCCATCTGCGCTTCGCCGAACCTCGTGCTCGCGCCGCTCGGTATCATTGATGGACGGAAGGCCACTGGCTATCCCGGCTTCGATGACAACATGGGCAAGGCCGTCATCACAGGCGGCGATGTTGTGAAGGACGGTCACATCATAACTTCGCGCGGCCCCGCTACCGCGACGGCGTTTGGCCTGGCCCTCGTCGAGGAGCTCTGTGGTGGAAGCAAACGTGATGAACTCGCGAAAGATCTGCTGTATGAATAAATAATACTGACGACTGTATATTTATAAGCTGATTATGAGTGATGAAATGGTGTTGCAATGATGGGTGCAGGCTGAGCGGAGAGGTCGGAATGATGAGCGCAGATATACGGAACTACGGTAAAGACAGAATAGGTGTGCTCTTTGGGGGAAGATCGCAGGAGCATGAGATATCTGTACTGTCGGCGGCGGCGCTGATGGACGCTATAGACAGGGATAAGCATGAGGTCGTTCCGGTGGGCATCGGCAAGGATGGGCGTTGGTATATCGTCGGCGGGGATATGAGCGGACTGCGCGTGCTTAGCGATTCGCGGATGGAGCGTCTGATTCCGCGAGGCGGTAGCGAGGCTGACATCGCGGCATGTCCGGGCGCGCGGCCCTTGAGCCTTGCGGAGTTCGCGGATTGCGTCGATTTCGTGTTCCCGACGCTTCACGGGCCTTTCGGCGAGGATGGCACTGTGCAGGGACTTTTTGAGATGATGGGTATCCCCTATGCGGGCTGCGGGGTATGCGCCTCAGCTGTCTCGATGGACAAAATTATAGCTAAGGAACTACTGTCGCGAGCTGGCATCTCGGTGCTTCCTTACACCTTTGCTACAGAGGGGGAGTATGGCGCCGACACGCCCGGCGTGCTGGCGCGCATCGAGGGGGTGGTTGACTATCCGGTTTATGTCAAGCCGGCGAATATGGGGTCGAGCGTGGGGGTGCGCCGGGCGGGCGGCCGCCATGAGCTCGCGGAGGCCATAGGGGATGCGCTACGCTACGACCGCCGTGTGCTCGTTGAGGAGGAGTCGAGTGGGCGCGAGCTCGAGGCGGCCGTGCTCGGCAACGACGAGCTAAGCGTCGGCGCCGTCGGCGAGATCATGACGGGCGGAGGATTCTACGATTACGACACGAAATACAGGAACAACGTATTTGGCCTCAGCATACCGGCAGGCATCCCTAAGGACGTAGAGGCGCGTATCAAGGACCTGACGATCAAGACATTCAAAACCCTTGACGGTGCAGGCTTCGCGAGAGTGGATTTTTTTTATAACGAAGATACCGGCGTAGCCTATGTGAACGAGATGAACACGATACCGGGCTTCACACAGTACAGCATGTTCCCGCAGTTGTGGGAAGCGGCGGGCGTGGACTACCGTGACCTGATAGAAAAAATAATAGAGCTGGGCTATGAAAGGCATCCGGCATGATATATAATGGGATGAAGTTTGGCGGGTAGCATGATATGAAAGACATTATTCTCAAGATAATAGGTAGTCAGTCGGATGCGGTGGATGCGTCGTCCGGGTCTGTAGATGAGCCGGGCATGGAGTTCATTACGGAAGGCCGCTTTTATAAGCGTGGACCTTCGATCTACCTCGTCTACGACGAGAGTGATTTTTCAGGCATGGAAGGCTGCACTACGAGCCTCCGTATCACGGGCGACAAGATACGCATGAAACGGTACGGCGAGGACATCCCCGACGGGACATCCATAGAGTTCGAGAAGGGTAAGCGTTTCAGCGGTTGGTATGAAACGCCGTTCGGCTCGGTAGAGATGGAGGTCCTGACGAACGATATAGATAACCGTATTACGGGCGAGGGCAAGGGTTCTATCGACATAGACTATCATGTGAGCCTGAAAGGGCTGACCGAGAGCCGTAGCAGGTTGAGCATCGAGATATTGCAGTAACGTCTATCTGGTGGTCGTAGAGCGCCAAAAATCACGTTCGGATCCATATGAATGAGTATACCATCCCAGCTTGCGGCGTTCGGTCCGGATGTATGCACGGGATGTATAATAAAAATGATAGTGTTGATGAAATAAGGAGGTCGGCAATGCCGATATGGAGTGAGTTAGGCAAAAAAGATCAACAGGAATTGCTCGCAGAGAGCAGGGCAAGGTACGACGGACTTAAGGCCCGTAGTCTCCGGCTCGACCTCTCTCGTGGGAAGCCGGGGCCGGACGCGCTGGACTTTTCGAACGGCATACTCGGCGCATTGGAAGACTATCATGCGGAAGGTGGCATTGACGTGCGCAACTACGGTGTGGTAGACGGTCTGCCTGAGCTCAAACGTCTCTTTGCCGACCTGCTCGGCGTGCCAGCCGGCAACATGATAGTCGGCGGCAATTCCAGCCTCACGCATATGTACAACACTTTCGCTATGCTTTACCTGTTTGGCGCGCCTGACGGCATGGGTGACATGGACTGCAGGCCGTGGCATAGGGGCGATGCCGCGAAGATACTCTGCCCCGTGCCCGGTTACGACAGGCATTTCAATCTCTCCGCCGACTTTGGCGCGAAGCTTGTGAACATCCCTATGGAGAAAGATGGCCCGGACATGGACGAGGCGGAGAGGCTCGCGGCCTCCGACCCGTCAGTCAAGGGCATATGGGTAGTTCCGCTGTACTCCAACCCCGCAGGCAGCGTCCTTTCCCGCGAGAAGGCTCTCAGGCTAGCGTGCATGAAGGCGGCTGCGCCCGACTTCCGCGTCTTTTGGGACAACGCTTACGGCGTGCATCATCTCTGGGAGGAACATGAGGCGCCGGACATACTGTCTATGTGCTGCGAGGCGGGCTATCCCGAGAGAGCGTTCTATTTCTTCTCCACATCCAAGGTGAATTTTCCCGGTAGCGGAGTAGGGCTCGTGGCCACCGGCCCCAAGACCATAGAGCGCATGAAAGTGCACCTGAAGCTGCAGACGATAGGCTTTGACAAGATACCGCAGCTACGCACGGTCAGGTTCTTTGACGGGAAGGCTGAGAACGTACGCCTTCATATGACGAAGCTCGCGAAGGTGTTGCGTCCTAAGTTCGAGTTCGTCATGGATAGGCTCGACGCCGAGTTTGGGGGGACGGGCCTGCTATCCTACGAGCGTCCGCTCGGAGGATACTTCATTTCAGTGGACGTGCCGGAAGGGTGTGCGAAGAAGGTCGTGGAGATCGCGTCCGAGGCGGGAGCGGCGCTGACGCCGGCCGGCGCCACGTTCCCCTACGGGAAAGACCCGAAGGACAGCAATATACGGATAGCGCCGACATTCCCTTCGCTGGAAGATCTTGCAGATACGTTGGATATTTTCTGCGCCTCCGTCAAGCTCGCAGCCCTTGAAAAGTATCTCGCGGTCTGATATGCTTATGCAGGCCGAATGTGCGGATGTAGTTCAATGGTAGAACACCAGCTTCCCAAGCTGGATACGAGGGTTCGATTCCCTTCATCCGCTCCATGCGAGAAACGCCTCCTTTACGGAGGTGTTTCTTGCATCAGGATGAAGGGAATCGAACCCGAAAGGGCGTGGGCGTAAAGCGCCTGCGTAATTCCCTTCACCTGCTCCAAGATAGGTTGACAAGCAAGATGGCTTGATTTCACAGTTTGTCAGCCTTTTTCTTTTACGGATTCCATTTTAAAGCAGCCAAAATCGGAAAACAAATCTGCGGGTGATAGCCTGGGCAAAATCGCGAACGATTTGGAAAGGAGAGGCGTCTGTTCTCCAAACGGCAACAGTACGTGGAGCCGTCAGGCAATAAGCAAACTTCTTTCAAATGAGAAATATGTCGGCTATAGTTTGCTCCAAAAATGGCTTATGTCACTCTGAATCATTTTGGATTGTACGTCATCAGGTTTTGCTGTACAGTAAAATCGGAGAGTGTGATGGCCAAGAGCATTCGCCGTATGGGATTGTCTCTGTGCAGGATTCAGCGGAAGTACGTTTGTCTGTGAATCGATTTCCTATTATTCATTGCTGAACTGTGGTAAAATGATTAGTAAATGGAAAATATATTAGATAACAAAAATGATGTTCATGTTGGTACTATACTGGATTCGGTCAACCAGATGAGAGAACGTGTCCATAGGCTGCAAAAACAAATAATGATAATGACTTTACCTAGAATGGAGAATAAAAATATGCCCGATCCCGGAAGGGAAGAATTGGCTAAACATGATACATTCCATAAATTCGATGATTTTCAGTATCTTGAGTCGCGTGTTATTTATCATTATTTTAATTACGCTGATGCCTGTAAAAGTGCTTTGCGTCAAATCGAGAAAATGCCATTTGATTTTCACAACGGAATATCCTTCACCATACCTTCAAATTGCTCCTATGAGATGGCATTTGCATTTGAGGGTATAGTATCGGCATTTGGCATAACAATGGAAACCCCTGTCGTTGAAGAAGTAAAAAGAGGTCTATCAAGCAAGATTTTTAATGATTTCCCTCGACGCCAGATTCAGCGCGACAATGTAGATGGGCTTTATTGGAGAATCAACGTGCTAAGGAATAGGGCAGTACATTTTGATGAACCACGCTATCACAATGCTGATTCAAATGCACAGCGCTGGTTAGGATTGTCATCTAAACCATTAATGGCAGAAATAAAAGATGGCAAGTTGTCTCTTCAATGTACACTTTTTGATATTGCTGAAAATCAGTTAATTAAGGATATGATCTCAAATGAAATAATTAATAAGAAAACATACGTCCAAGGTTTTGGGGGGAACGTGATAGATTTGCTTTTTCCTGAAAAATCTCCGAAAGGATATGGCAAAAAAGCTCCTAACTTGTTGATGTATGGCGACCAGCTAAAGCGTTTTGACTATTTCAGGTCGTTTTGGACGCTTTCTGACGAGATGTTGTCATATCTCGAAAAAGTGAACCACTTATTTATGCGCTATGCTTTGGAGAACTTATCAAAGCGGGCAGATATTAAAGAAATGACAGGGCATCAATTCCAATATGACAATTCGGGTTCTTATAGCATAAGAGATGTTTATAATTTAAGGAGTAGTACTTTGCAATAATAGCAGTTAAAAAGCGTCTTGCTGACCACTGAAAATTCGACATCGCGCGCACTGACGTGTATAATGGTTACAAAAGCCGCGAAAGGAGGTGTGCGTCATGGCGACAAGTAGCATATTTAATAACATCCGCATTACGAATAACGAGCAAGCAGAACTTTTGGTGAACGCGATGGAGACCGCCGAGAAAGTGGCGAAGGAGTCAACTCGCAAACCAGTTGAGTTCAAGGTTCTTCACCAAGGGGAACTCAAAGGCTTTTTGAAGGGGAAATAGCCATAGAATTTCTTACGTTCAATCTTGCGGCCTTGATCGCAGACGAGGGTTTGAAGGAAGTGCAATCGCTTCTTTCAACATTTTCGAGCAGATATGATCCGGACATCGAACAATTTCTGAAAGAACGGGCGATTGATTTTTCCAATCGCGGTATAGCGAGGACCCATCTTGTGATGTTGCGTACAGTTGATACGCCAATACTGCTTGGATATTTTACTCTTACCAACAAAATTTTGAGTATCCCATGCGGCGCCATTTCAAAAGGTATCGAAAAAAGGCTGTCTCGATTTGGACCGCTCGATGAAAATACGGATTCATACTCCGTTCCAATGCCCCTGATTGCTCAAATTGGCAAGAACTATACGAATGGAGTTGATGCTAAGATTAGTGGAGATGATTTGGTAGGCATAGCCTTGAAGCGGATCGGTGCAATTCAATTTGACCTCAGCGGCCAATATGCTTACATAGAATGCGAGGACAAGCCCAAACTTATTGAATATTACAAACGCAATGGCTTCATTCGCATCGACAATGGTGAACCCAGCAAACTTTACAATCATGGGAAACCATATCTTGTTCAGATGCTGAAACATATTTCATAGAGCGACTGCCCCATATTCATTGAAGAGTAGATGTTTTTTTCTATGACATGATGATACCGCGTCATGGTTGTAGTATTACTGATAATATACATAAGTTCGAGGGTATTTTTGCGTAGCATCGTTAGATTTTCAACATAAAACGCACCCGATCATTTTTGTTCAGTGATTCCATGCGAGAAACGCCTCCTTTACGGAGGTGTTTCTCGCATCAGGATGAAGGGAATCGCGCATTGGATGAGACACGCCTCCGGCTCGCAGCTACCCGACCGGGCGGGGGCGTCCAGTGGACGCCCACGGTCCGAGCACGCGGAGCGAGTGCAGGACGGCAGGCGCGAAGCGTCTGCGTAATTCCCTTCATCCGCACCAATGCAGATGTTCTTACAGAAATTAATGGGTTCGGGAAGTACATCCGTTTCTTTTTGCGGAATATCAAACAGCATTTTGCGTGGTGTGCGCTCCGATGTAGTTTATAACTACACCTGATGTTTATCTATTTGGTTATTAACATTGGGTGTTGATTCAGACCATGCTTGTATTTACAATTCATTTTAAATCTTATGCTTTTACTGAACTTGAAAGAAGGACAATTATGAGATGAAAAATCAAATGTTAAGCTCGCTACGAATTACCAATGAGGAAAAAACGATGAAGACAATTGTTATTGCTTTGTTGTGTATTGCCATGATGCTATCTTCGGCCTTTAGTGTCTTTGCCGATGGCTCATCTGAATCAAGGAAAGACGTGACATCATTTGCTGATTCTCAGGGGCAATATGGCAACAATAAGAAAGGTTCGGTGGCTACAAAGCTTGCATACGATAATTGTGGTAAAAATACACCGATTGATCTTACGATGAAAAAGAAATCGGGAGGAAACAGTTATAGATCCACGTTCAGTATAAAAGACGTAACGTATACTCATTCGTAGGAAATCATGATGATCAACATTATGAAGAGAAGTGCGCTGTCAGCTTTGGCCACCGCACTGTTGACGGCAACAATCATACAGATTGGATGTGCGTCTACCACGGATACGACGAAAGAAACAAATACTCCAAAAATTGCCGAAGACTTATATATATCATTCTGCACAACCAATGAAGTGAAAAGGCAACCGGAAACCTTTGAGAGCCATGTGTACACGTATGGGCTGCAGTCGGGCGAAGTATCAGAAATGGGTGTTGTCCCATACAATTCGGGATACCCCCTCGCGGTATACAGCGCAAAGGACAAACAGATATATTATTCGTACAGGGAAAACGAAAAGAATTGGAGGAACTCGCCACCACAACTTTATTCCTATGATCCCGCTACAAAAAAAGCGACTCAATTGACGGACAATCTTGCCGGCATGAATTATATTGTGCCGCAAAAGGACAAAGTGATTTTAGTTGCGTCTTCTATAGAAGAGGAAAATCTTTTGCCTTATGTATACGAACGCGGAAAGGGCGCTTCGCTTGTCTCAGGTTGGAACAAAGATTTGGGAATCAGAAAGCTCTATATAAATCCAAACAATGAAGAGGCCATATGCTCTGCATATTCGTCTAACGAAAGAAATAATCGATTTGAGTATCAGACGGATGAATACCCCTTTGAAGAGCCGCCGGAGTCAGTTTACTCGTTATTAGGAAAAGACAAGGTG
>JAISLZ010000085.1 GCA_031277015.1 Eubacteriales Family XIII. Incertae Sedis bacterium
TCGTCGCCCCAGTAAGAGGTGATATAGCCGTCCCGCTCCAGGCGCTTGTAGCTGGAATACAGCGTGGTCTCCTTCAGTTCGTACAGTTCGCCGGTGCGCTCCAAAATCCGGTTGTAGATTTCAAAGCCGTAACGATCCTGCTTCAGCAGGCTGCCGAGGACGATTGTGTCCGTGTGCCCGCGCAGCAGGTCAGAAGATAGTTTTGGCTCCATTGAGCAGCTCCTTTCTTTTAAGTCATAGGGGGAAATCCGTTTCTGTGAACCGAGTTCGGATAGCCTCCTACTATCTTATTGTTCCGGCGCCTAGGTATTGCGCGGCGCAATAAGATGGTTTGAATCGGGCAATACTTGCCTGATGAATATCATTGTATAGCATATTACTACGACTGTCAAGTATATTTGGAGATTTATTTTTGCTATCAGCGACCGGAATCAACCAACACTTTTCTGAATCAATGATGGAACTGTCACGCGCTTGACTGCCGCGATTAAATTAATGATGAAACTATCTTGCGTTTGACCATCGCTATCAAGTTAATGATGAAACTGCTCCGCCCTTGACTGCGGTGATTAAATTGTATAAAATTAAATTGTATAAAATTAATGTCGATTTGTTTGGAGGGTGATTATGTCTGTTTATGATTTTTCGGTAAAGGGTACGAATGGCGCGGATGTCAGCCTGTCGAAGTATCGCGGCGAGGTGTTGCTGATAGTTAATACCGCTACGGGCTGCGGGTTCACTCCGCAATACGAAGGCTTGCAAAAGCTGTATGAAAAATATCACGCGCAAGGCTTTGAGATACTGGACTTCCCCTGCAACCAATTCATGAACCAGGCCCCGGGCACGGATGAGGAAATCGGGAGTTTCTGCACGCTGAATTACAATACTACGTTCCCCAGGTTTTCAAAGATCGACGTCAACGGCGAAAACGAAAGCCCGCTGTATACATGGCTGAAATCCCGGAAGGGCGGCATCGGCGGCTCCAGGATCAAATGGAACTTCACGAAATTTCTTGTCGACCGGGATGGCGAGGCCGTAGGGCGTTTTGCCAGCGCTGTGACGCCCGCCGCGCTCGACAAGGAAATCGCAAAGATCATCGGCCGGGAAGTCGAGTGAAAACGGTGTTTTGCGCTATGCGTACGGGATCGACGGAGGTTTGCGTGGATGGCTGCGGACGCTGACGCATTAAGACTTGAAAATCAAATCTGTTTCCCGCTATACGCGTGCGCGAAGGAAGTCGTCAGGAAGTACAAGCCCTACCTTGACGAAATCGGTTTGACCTACACCCAGTACATCGCGATGATGGTGATGTGGGAGCACAAGAAGATGAACGTCAAGGCGCTAGGGGAAAAGCTCTATCTGGACTCCGGCACATTGTCGCCCATGCTGAAAAAAATGGAAGCGGCAGGGCTTATCTCGCGCACCCGCTCCGCCGAAGACGAACGCAACCTCATCGTCTCCATCACGGAAAAAGGCGAAGGGTTGAAGGGCAGGGCGGCGGAGATCCCCGCGAAGATGGGCGCCTGCATCAGCATCACGCCGGAGGACGCCATGGCCCTGCACGGGCTGCTGCACAGGATATTGCGACAGATGTGAATGCCAAATACCGTTATCCGGATTTAAGGAAGCGCTGATTAAATACTTTGCCCACGTCAGCACCGCCGAGTTTCACATCTGCCTGCGTCAAAACCCCTTGAAATACCAACAGGTATTCCTGCGGGAACCTTCCTTGGCAGCTGCGAAATCGTTCGGCGCTGCCGCAAACAAGCATTAATCAGCGTTTCCTTAAACAAATCGGAATGAGTACCCGTTCGGGTAGCCGTCAATATCAGCCGATCATCATCTATATAATAAATCAGCAACCAATCAAGCAGAATATGGCATTCACGGAATCCCGCAAATTGCTCTGTGAGTGCATGGTCACGATATTTCGAATCGAGAGGTTTTCTCGCAAGCAATGATGCAATAGCGGAATCAAGGAGCGTCAAATCAAGTCCGCGTTTCTTCGCAAGGTTGCGATCCTTCCTGTAGCGGGAGGTTGTCTGTAACTTCAGCAGTTGCGTTTGGTCAATCATGGACCACTGGATCCCTGTTCATATTCAGTGTCAAGTTCAGCATTCAGGTCTTCCAGGGATGCATAGATCTTCGCTTTGACCTTACCGCTGGATATATCCCGCGCTTCCTGCATAGCAGCCAATGTTTCATCGTTGTAATGCGGCAATGTCATATCAAAGGGAAGCCCGCCCACCATGATGGACTTTCGCAGAAAAATGTTCACTGCATCGCTTATCGTAATCCCAAAACTGGAAAAGAGTATATCCACGGCCTGTTTCGTTTCGGGATCGATCCGGATATTCATGCTTGATGTCTTTGCCATATTAACCTCCATCTCGCAGCAAACTGCAAGTACAAATGTGTTTCTCAAACTTTCAGCTTACTGCAATCATCTAAGTAGTAATATACACGTTTTCACACACAAACGCAATACAACGTGAACTTTATTGCAGCCAACCTCGTCCGAACTACAGCTTCAGCTTGTCCGCGATTCTCCGGATCAGCGGCGGCAGCGCGAACGTCAGCGGCAGGGCCACGAGAAAACCGATTGCCGCGCTTTTCAGCCACGCGGCCAGAAAGTAAGGGATAAATCCCAGGTTTACTATATTCATGATGAGCGACATGCAAAGAGACATGCATAGTGCCATGCATAATGAGGTGAAAATCTGTTTTTTATTCATTTCTTTTGGGTGTGGGCTGTAATCCGGTCTTGCCTTCCATGTTGCCTGATACCAATGTAGCTTATTCCTGAAATATCTCGTTTGATGACGCTTCATTGCCCAAACCACATCGTTGGCCGTCTTGATATTTTCACTCAATCTATTGAGTAAAAACGCTCGGGCGAATGAGTGTTTTAATGATATCATTTGCATAAGGATTCGTCAAATCGCTCGCCGCGCACTGTTAAATTTGCGGCAGCTCCACCGTGAACGACGTCTGGCCGCCGTCGCTCTCCGCAAAGATATTGCCGCCGTGCAGCTCCACGATCTCTTTCGCGATCGCCAGCCCTAGGCCCGCGCCCCCCGTGCCGCTCGCCCGGGCGCCGTCGAGACGCTCGAACTTCTCGAAGATGAGCTGCAGCTTGTCCTGCGGGATGCCGCCGACACTCCTGAAAACGACGGACACCATATCGCCGGACAGCCCCGCCTCGATGACGATATCGCTGTTTTCATCGCTGTATATGGCCGCGTTCTTCAGTATATTGTTGAATACGCGTGCCAGCTTGTCCGGGTCGCCGCAGACCGTCAGGGCCTCGCCGGCGCACAGCTTGATCCGCCGGCCGCCCGCGCCGAGCTGCGGGTAAAACTCGTCGGCGATCTGCATCAGCATATAGCGGAGGTCTACCGTCTTTTTTGAAAGCGTGATCACCCCCGAATTGAAGCGCGTGATCTCAAAGAACTCGTCGATGAGCTGCTCGAGCCGGTACGCTTTGTCCAGCGCGATATGAACGTGCTTCACCCGTTGGGCTATGGGCATATCCGGGGTTTCATCAAGCAGGCTCAGATAGCCGATGACGGAAGTCAGCGGCGTGCGTATGTCGTGCGCGATATACATCACGAGGTCGTTTTTGCGCCGCTCGGCGATCTGCACGTCCCGCGCGCGCTGCTCCAGAGTCAGCCGGACCGTGTTCAGTTTTTTCCCTATGGCCGCCATCTCGGGTATCATCTCGATCTCGTCCTCGCCGCCGTCGATCAGCGCGTCGATCCCTCCGTTGATCAGGTCGAAGTAGCGAGTGAAACGCTTCAGGGAAAACCACAGCAGGACGAGGAAGATGACGACGCTCGCGCAGAGGAATATGAAGGTAAAATTCTCACGGAAGCCGTAATGGTAGAGATGGAGCGCTTCGGTATAGCTGATGCGAAGCAGCGACTGGAATATCGAGACCAACAGGTCCGCCACGTTCCCGCGCCATACGAAGAAGTATAGCATCCCGATGGCGGCGAACGAAGCCGTCAGCAGGCCGGCGGACTGGAGGAATACCTTGCGCTTGAACCTCGAATAGTCGGCCTCTTTCGCGTGGAGACGCCTACCGGCCCTAGGCGGCCCGCCGTCACGTTTCAATCTTATACCCCACGCCCCATACCGTACGGATATACTTGGGATTGGCCGCCGTGTCGTTCATCTTCTCGCGCAAGTGGCGGATATGCACCGTGATCGTATTGTTATCCTTGCTGTAGTATTCGTCGCTCCATATCTCGCGGAAGATCCGCTCCGCGCTGACGACGTTCCCCCTGTTCTCGCAGAGTATCCGCAGTATCTTAAATTCGGTAGGCGTTAGTGGGATGGGCTGCCCGTCCAGAAGGCACTCGTGCGAGCCGCTATCGATGGCGAGTCCGGCGTGGACGATCACTCCGCCGTCCTTCCTAGGCGCGTCGCCGTACTTCTTGTACCGGCGAAGCTGCGCTTTCACGCGCGCGACGAGTTCCAGTGGGCGGAACGGCTTCGTGATATAGTCGTCCGCGCCGAGCGTGAGTCCCGTTATCTTGTCCGCCTCCGCGTCTTTCGCCGTGAGCATGATGATCGGGTACACGTGGTCGTCCCGTATCTTCCGGCAGATAGCGAGGCCGTCACCGTCGGGCAGCATGATGTCCAGGATGGCGAGGTCGAGGTCTGTCCTGTCTATGCACGCGGCCGCCTCTGCCGCGGTGTAGAACTTGTAGACGGCGTAGTCCTCGTTTTGAAGATACAGTTCGATCAGATCCGCGATTTCCCGTTCGTCGTCCACGACGAGTATCTTGTCGCTCATGCAGCCAGCTCCTTTCCCTCCGACCGTCAGGGGACCTCCGTCCATGCTATCAACTCATATTGTATCAATCTACAGGTCGCACGGTTGATTTTTTTATAAATAAAATATTAAGGCTTTCATAAAGTATAATCCTCTATACATTAAGGGATGTAGATATAGTCCTCCTTGTGTGCCATGGCACGCCGCACGCATTCGCATTTTTCAGATAGCCACGAAATCGAAGTAGGTGTCCGGGAAAGGCTCGTCTATCAGCGTGTAGTGCCACCATTCGCGCTCGTATGGCTCGAATCCGCACCCCTCCATGAGGGTTTTCAGTATCTCACGGTTTTCTGCTTCCTCCGCTGCGATCCCGTCCGCGCCGTGGTGGGATATACGGTCCATCAGGTCGAAGTGTCCACCTACCTGAAGCATTTCACCCGTGTCCGGGCGGTACAAAGTGAGGTCGATGGCGCTGCCCCTGCTGTGTCCTGATTTTGCGGCGATATAGCCTTGGGATAACATGCTTTTCCGGTCGATGTTCGGGTAGTGCCTAGGTTTGGTCACGCCGTTTTCAGCTCGCTCCGCCCACCTGAGGAAGTGGTCGACCGCCCGCTGGGGCCGGTACCCGTCCCACAGGAGCAGCCCGTACCCCAGTTCCTCGGCTTTCCGCTTGGCATCGCGCAGGGCGGAGGACATTTGACGGGTCCCGACAATCCTGTTGACAGCATATCCTGTTACCGGCGCCCCGGTGAAATTGTCCCACGTAGCGTATTTGGCGTCCCATCGCACTCCCGGGATCGCCTCGTCGATATATACGAAATCATTATAGAAACGCATAGGGTGCCTCCGCAAGCGATATGAGCCTGTCTATCAATTCGGGCAAGAGCATCCCGGCGGCGGCCATCATCCGCGGGTATCGACTGTAGGATGTGAATCCCGGCATCGTGTTGACCTCGTTCAGGACGATACCGCCGTCCTCCCGCAGGAACATATCGACGCGCGCGAGGCCGCGGCACCCGAGCGCGCGGTACACCCTTTTCGCGTTCTCCTTGACGCGCTCGCCCGCTTCCGCCGGGATGTTCGCGGGTACTGTGACCGTCGCGTTCGC
>JAISLZ010000116.1 GCA_031277015.1 Eubacteriales Family XIII. Incertae Sedis bacterium
GCATTTCGGCACACACAAAAACGTGGTGCAGATAGTCCGCTCCACGTCAGTACCAGTATTAATATGAAAGGGAAAATCGGCCGAGACGACCGGGCTTAAATTACCATGCCCCCCCCCTGTTAGATATTTCCAACTCGTGCTGTTCTATTCTTGTCACGCTAATCTTTTCCCTTCCCTTAGTCGCGGTTATTCCTTCTATTATTATATCCGTATCGCCAAAAAATTCAACCCTTTGATTGGATTCCGTTTGACATCGGTGGTGCAAACGTATATATTAATAACGAAAGAAGTTTCGGGGCGGGGTGAGATTCCCCACCGGCGGTGAAGGGCAAAGAGTAGAGGTTTCCTAAGAGGATCAAACCCCTTACGCGTCAGCCACAAGTCCGCGAGCCGAGCCTAGAGGCTTGGCCGAACCGGTCAGAATCCGGTACCGACGGTGTACGCGCATGATTTATTGGTCGGCGCGGCGATAGTCCGGATGAAAGAAACGATCAATCGTTTGGTCATGGCCCCTTTGCATAGCGAAGGGGCCTGTTTGTTGTTAGGAAGTGCTTCCTTAGGAAGAGAGGATGGAATGAACACCAGGACAGAAAAAAACAATACGGCAAAATTGGCGAAAATGGGCATGATGCTCGCGATAGCGGTCGTGTGCTCGTTCGTGCATTTCCCGGTGCTACCGGGCGTAACCTTCATTGAATACGAGCTGTCAGATTTGCCGCTACTCATAGCGTGCCTCGCGTTCGGGCCACTGCCGGGTGTAGTCCTTGCCGCATGTTGCGTGCTTCTCGACTCGGTGATCGCGGGGGCTGGCGGCGGCCCCCACGGCATGATAATGCAGTTCATCGCGATAGGCACGTTCGTGCTTGTCGCGGGCATGATATATAAGAAGGGAAAGACGCGCAAAGCGGCTGTGATCGGGCTCGCCATAGGTGTGCTCGCGATGACCGCAGTGATGGTGCCGGCCAATCTGATCGTAACGCCGGCATTCATGGGCGTGCCGATAGACGCGGTCAAGGCGCTATTGCTCCCGGCAATCGTCCCCGTCAACCTCATCAAAGGCGCAATCAGCGCGTTGGCCACCTTTCTTATATATAAAAAAATATCGCCGTTCCTTCACCGGTAATGGCGATAGTGTGATACTGCACGCTATGAAAGTCAGGACACAAGAAGATCAGTCCCCGCTGTGCTCATGCGCTAGTATTTGATCTTCATCGTGCGGACTTTTTCGGGGCCTTTGTTGTAGACCTCGTTCGCCTCAGGGCCGTCCAGGAGTTCCGATACGGTGACAAAGGCGTAGCCTTTGTTTTTCAGCGATTTGATGATCCTGACGGCGGCGTCCGCGCTCGTCTGATGGATGTCGTGCAGAAGGACGATGCTACCGCTCTTAGTGCCTTTCATAACCCTGCCGTATACCGTGTCCGAATCCCTGTCCTGCCAGTCCTTGGGATCGACCGACCACATGATGATGGCTTTGCCACATTGCCGCGTGACGTTGTTGATGGCGCCACCCGGCGGCCGCATGAGCGATGTAGCGCAGCCGAGCGCTTTCTTGACGAGGTCATCGGTCTTCTTCAGGCCGTTTTTCAGCGCGTGAGGCGATCCGTCGTGGTCGTAGGTGTGGTTGCCTATCTCGTTGCCGTTCTTCACTATCTTCTTCAATGTCGAACCGCGTGATTTCGCCATTCGGCCTACGATGAAAAACGTCGCGCGTACATCCTGTTTTTCCAGATTTTTCAGGAGTTTGTCGGTAGGCTTCCCCGGGCCGTCGTCAAACGTGAGGGCAACCCATTTCCTGGCGACCGTCACTTTGCATTTGGCATTTTTGCTCCCAACTTTGGCCGTTATGTCGCACGTGCCCCAGCCTCTTGCTTTAACCTTGCCGTTGCCATCTACCGTAGCCACTGACTCGTCGCTTGATTCGAAACTCAAGCTTGTCAAGTCCGCTTTTTTCGGGGTCGCCGCGATCTTGATTGTGAGCTTTGCGCCTTTTTTGCCGAAAAGCAGTTCGTCCGCGTCGAGCACAATGTCCTTCACCGCCGGGCCGGTAGCCGAGCCACTGCATAAGGATGGGTCGTAAGATATATATTGCGCATCCAACGCAGAGCCGGGGACGGAGAATGCCCCGTAGGTGGCCTGGATGTCTTCCGAGGCCGCCGAGACCTCATAGGACGCGACACCGCCGGAAGGCCCGGAGGCCTTTTGGCCGTATGCAATGTTCATCACCTTATGGATATTGGCATCGTTATTGGCGCTGATGACGACTGCCGACGCGACGATGAGCGCCGTAATCAATGCCACAGAGATGATGGCAATGCGCCCTCGTCTCGGTCTTCTAGAGTTCATTCTGTCTCCCGAATATTCGCTATATATTATCGTACCTATAAGTATAACATACCATTCGTAAGGTGAAACCTGGCATTTTTATTATTGAAAAACAAGGTGGTTTTTGCGATTGACGGATGCACACACACGACCGCGCGTTGGCCCCGATGCGATGTGGGCTTTGATGGAAAATGAGGCGCAGTCAGCCGAGGGAGTGGATGAAGATGCCGCTACGGGGCTTTGGCTCGAACCACGTGGACTTGGGCGGCATGATGAGCCCTGCGTCGGCGACGTCCATGAGTTCGCCTATCGTGGGCGGGAACATAGCGAACGCGGCTTTCATGTCGGTCCGCGCGCGCCGTTCGAGCTCCTCAAGACCCCTGATTCCCCCTACGAAATCTATGCGCTTGTCCTTGCGTGGGTTTCGTATGCCGAGCAGTGGCGCGAACACGTTGTTTTGTAATATGGACACGTCGAGGCGCGACACAGGGTCCGCGTCGTCCCATATGCCGGGCTTGGCCGTAAGCCGGTACCATTCCCCGCAGACGTACAGCCCGAAGGTGTGGCGGGCCGCAGGCTTCACGCGGCCGCCCGCATCTTTGACCGTGAACTTCTCCATAAGGGCGGACAGGAAGGCGTCCGTGCCCATACCGCCCAAATCTGCTACGACACGATTGTAGTCCATGATGCGGAGCTGGTCGGAGGTGAATATCACGGACAGAAAGTAGTTGTACTCCTCCGCGCCGGTGTGGTGCGGGTTTTCTTTACGCCGCCGCTTGCCGACGCGGACAGCAGAGGCGCACCTGTGGTGCCCGTCGGCGATATAGAGCGAGGGTATTTCCGCGAATATGCCCTCAATCTCCCGCGTCACACCCACCATGCTCCACACCGTGTGTCCGACACCATCATCACTGGTGAAATCATACAGCGGTTCCGCCTCGGCCATGCGGCGGGCGAGCAGAGCGGAGAGCCTCTCGTGCGGCCTGCATGTGAGGAAGATCGGCCCGGTGTTCGCGTTCAGCGTGCTCACGTGGCGTATCCTGTCCGCGTCTTTGTCGGGCAGAGTCAGCTCATGCCTCTTGATCGCGCCGCTGATATAGTCGTCTATAGACGCGCAGCCCACAAGGCCCGCCTGCGTCCGGCCATTCATGGTCAGACGGTATATGTAGTATCCAGGCGATTCATCCTCAATGAACACACCTTCGGCCGTCATGCGGTCCAGATTCTCCCTAGCTTTGGCATAGACCGCCGGGTCATACATGCTGACGCCCTCGGGCAGATCGATCTCGGCCTTGTCTATATGCAGGAACGAATAAGGGTTCCCCTTGGCCATCTCGCGCGCCTCCGCCGATGTCATGACATCGTATGGCAAGGCTGCAACCTTCGCTTCATATCCTGCCACGGGGCGGAGCGCCCTGAATGCCTTTACTGTCGTCATAGGCCGAACTTCTCCGCGATGATCCGGACGATTTCCGCGCCGATACGGCTCTGCGCCTCCGATGTCGAGGCTCCGATGTGTGGGGTGAGCGATATATGCGGATGTGAGAGTATGCGTTCGTCCTTAGGCGGCTCCTCAGGATAGACGTCGAGCGCGGCACCCGCGATCTTGCCGGAGCCCAAGGCGTCCAGCATATCATCGTCGTCTATGAGCCCGCCTCGCGCGCAGTTTACGATGTAGACGCCGTTCTTCATCTTCGCTATCTCGGAAGCCGTGATGACGGGCCGGTCGCACTTAGGGACATGCAGAGAGATGAAGTCAGCACGAGCGAGCAGGTCGTCAAACCCGGCGTATTCGTAGCCTTCGCCTGCGGGCGTCTGGCCGACTATGTCGTAGTAGATGACATTCATGCCGAGCGCCTGGGCCTTGCCTGCCGTACATCTGCCTATGCGCCCGAGCCCTATAAGACCTAGTGTCTTACCTGCAAGCTCAACTCCTTTGTACGCCTTCTTCTCCCACCTGCCTTCGCGCATTGTCACGTTTGCCTCGTGTATGTGGCGCGCGAGTGCGAATAGGTGGGCAATCGCGAGCTCCGCTACGGCATCGCTCGAGGCGTTGGGCGTGTTGCGGACTTCGATGCCCTTGCCCTGCGCATACTCCACGTCTATGTTGTCCGTGCCTACGCCGCCCCTGATGATGAGCTTCAGTCGCCCGGTTTCAAGCGCGGCGTCGATAGCCGGTTTCCTGACCTTGGTGGCTGAGCGCACGATTACGGCGTCGTACTCCTTGAGCCGCCCGGCGAGCTCTGCGGGTTCGAAGAGCTGTTCGTCAAGCTCGCAGCCGAGCTCGCGCAGCCTTCTCGCCGCCGCTTTGTCCATACCGTCCGTGACTAAGATTCTCACCATATCTCCCACGCCTATCCGTTTACCCTTTCAAATTCCTTCATGAACTCCACGAGATGCTTCACGCCGGCCGTCGGCATGGCGTTGTATATAGAGGCCCTCATGCCGCCGACAGAGCGATGGCCCTTCAGGTTTGTCATCCCGGCGCCGGCGCTTTCGCTCACGAACTTCGCGTCCAGCTCCGCATCCCGCGTGCGGAACACGACGTTCATGAGAGAGCGGTCCTCACGGACGACGGGCGCTACATAAAAGTCCGTCGAGTCGAGGTAGTCGTAGAGTATCTTCGCCTTATGGACATTGCGCTCCCGCATGGCCTCGAGGCCGCCCTTATTCTCGATCAACTCGAAGACGAGCATGGCGATGTATATCTGCCAGGCGGGGGGCGTATTGTACAGCGACCCCTTCCCGGCCAGCTTCGCGTAATTCATCATGCTAGGCGTGCCGGGGAGTGGGTCCGCCAGAAGGTCCTTGCGTATGATCGCTATCGTGAGACCGGCCGGCGCCACGTTCTTTTGCGCTCCGGCATAGATGATACCGTATTTTGATACGTCCACAGGCTCGGACAGTAGACATGAAGACATATCGGCGACGAGCGGCGCGCTACCCGAGTCCGGAATGTACTGCCATTTCGTGCCAAATACGGTGTTGTTCGCGCAGATGTGCATGTAGTCGGCGCCGGGCGTCAGCGTGAGCTCGTCTTGCCTCGGGATGCGAGTGAAGTTTTCGTCCTTCGTCGAGCCCGCGACATTGATCTCCTTGCCGCCAAACAGCAGGGCTTCCTTGTACGCGTTCACGGAAAAATTGCCGGTGAGGACGTAGTCGGCCTTGCCGCTGCCGGTGAGCAGATTGGCGGGGACCATCGCAAACTGCAACGTCGCGCCACCTTGGAGGAACAATACATCGTAGCTATCCGGTATTCCCATGACGCTGCGAAGAATATTCCGAGCACGCTCAAGGATATCCTCGAACACCTTTGAACGGTGGCTCATCTCCATTACGGACATGCCCGAGCCGCCGTAGTCCATCATCTCCTCCGCGGCCTGTCTCAGCACCTCCTCGGGCAACATCGACGGCCCGGCTGAAAAATTATATATCCTTCCCATTGTCCCTCCTACCCGAGCATCTCCAAGAGCCCGGCAAGCTCTCCGCCAAGCTCGTAATCCGTGAAACAATACTTCAGCTCGGTGTACCCCGACCTGAGCGCCTTGACATCATCCTTAACGGGTTTGCCGCGCAGCACGAGGTCGGCGATGAGCTCGGCCGCTTTGCCGAACTCGGTTTCTCCCCAGCCGAAACGCGTCATCTCGGACACTCCGATCCTGAGGGCGCTCGAGTCGGTGAAGCTCTCCTCGTCGGGCGTGGCCTGGTAGTTGACTATGATATTGTTCTCCTCAAGCTTGGCCGCACACTCCGCGCCCGCCCCGCGCCCAACGCGGACTATGACCTGATGCGTCTCCGTGTAGGATATGTCCGGGTCGCCGGCCACGTTCAGCCCGGCGCCGGCGAGCGCCTTCGCGAAGCCTTTTGCGTTGCTGATGACGTTCCTCTGGTATTCGTCACGGAAACGGTTCATCTCGTAGGCCGCTATAAGCAGGCCGAGAAGCGTGCCGAGGTGATGGTTCGACACGCTGCCAGGGAACACCCTGGACTCTATGGACTCCCACAGCCCGTATTTCGCGTCGCCCTCAGCGTAGTTTGCCGCAATGATACCGCGCTGCGTACCGAAGAACGTCTTGTGGGTCGAACCCGTCACGATATCTGCGCCTTCGGCGAACGGATCCTGGAAATGCGGCCCCACGAGGCCGAGCACATGCGCCATGTCATACATGATGGTGGTCTCTATGCCGAGTTCGTCCACGGCCTTCCTGATCTCCGCCACGGGCTCCTTATGCAGGACCATGCTCTTGCCTAAGATGATGAGCTCAGGCCTGTACTGCTCTATGAGCTTGATGGCCGCGTCCGTGTCGGTCTTGAACGGGTTGCCCTGCAGCACGGGGAAACTGACAACGGCGGGCTTGCCCGTGTCAGGGTCTATGGCTACGTGGTCGCGCAGGGCGCCCATAGGCTGCGCCGACAGATGTCCACCGCATATGATGTGGTTGTTCATGACATAGCCGAGCCGCTTGGCGTCTGTGGCCTTTGCGGCTCCCGCGCCCATTGCACCTGATGCGTTTGATGCGTTCTTGGCTATAATATTTTTCCAATTAACCAGGGCGCTGAACACGGCGGCGTTTGCCATCTGCCCGCTCGTCACCCGGGCTTCGATATTCCCGCATCCGAGATATTTCCCGAATTCCTCTTTCAGCATGGCCTCGACGTCGCGTATGAAATCAGTCCCCTGATAGTAGAATGTGTCCACTCCACCGAGCTCCTTCACTTTGCGGTGCTCGGCGTAGCGGAACGACGGGTCGAGCACGGACAGTATGCGCGCCGCGCGCGAGTGGGTCTGCTCCGACGGTATCAGGTTGATGCATTCGGACTGACGCCACAGGTGGTTCTCGCGAGCCCTCCGGATCAGCCCTACGGCCTTCGCTTTGTAGTCCACAGTATCAGGCGCCGCGTTCCCGCCATTCAATGCCGCCATATTGATGTCCGCCATCATTCCGTCTCCTTTTCGTTTTCAGGTAAACCATCCCAGCGCTTCGCGCCGCCCCTCCGAGGGGAGAGGGTTTGCGGGGGCGCCCCGCACCGTTATTATCTCCGCGACCATGGCCTGTCGCCACGCTCGCGCGGAAGCCATATTATTATACATCATTATTGCCCCGCACCCAACCCCTCGCATTGACTCATTGACTCGACTCAAAGAATAGCGCCGAAATATAACACGGTGCGTCCGTCCCCCGTATGCGCGCTCTCTATAGGCAGGCGCCTAGGACGAGCCCAGGTAGGTGACACGAATGAAGCCGCCGCGTGAGTTGCCGGTCATTGTCGAGCTGTGGGCCGTGGGATGTGAAGGGTCAAAGTCCTTGTCGAGCGGGTCGGGCATTTGGGTACCTCCGTTTATGCGACAAAGCGTGGTAGCTCCGGTATCGCTGATAGCGGAACTACCGTCTATGTCTGTGAGGTAGTGGGAGGAGGACAGTGGCCATGCACCATCATCGGTGGTATCATCATTTAAGCCTCTCGCTGTATTCCATGTATTGAAAGCCGCCTCCGTATACACCCAGCCAGAGCCGCCTCCGGTCTGTATGTTATTGCCTTGTGCATATCCTGCGCCACCGCCGTACCAGCCGCCGCCGCCGCCGGACAAGAAACTACCGGCTCCAATAGCGCCACCGACCCCGAATTTTCCGGCGCCGCCTTTGCCTGTTGCGACGGTTCTTGTTGGGTAACCACTTGATTGATAACAACCGCCGCCACCGGACATCTGCGTACCACCTTGGCCACCGAAATTCCCGCTACTAAGACCGCCAAAATAACCGTTTTGGCCGCTGGAGCCTCCGCCATATCCGCCCGGTCCCCCGTAACTATCCTTATATGAAACCGCGCCACCACCACCGCCGGCGACTACCACCCTATGGTACGGGGAGTCCCCGCCTACGCGTATGTCCGTCGCGCCGCCTCCTGTAGCCGAGGTATTATCCGCGCCACTAATCGCCGCCCAACCGCCTCCGTTGAAACCGCCGGGAGTTTTTGTCTCCTCGGGTGGGTTGGCGACCATATCAATCTGCACAGACGTATTACCGATTTCGGTTACCCCTTTGCCACCCGCGTATAGATAGAGATCCGTCCCTGCACTCAGGCTGATAACACCTGCCGCATAGCTGCCTTTTCCGCCGAATCGATCGCCATGTGCGGACGCATCGCCACCCGCCGCCCCCCAGACCTCGAGGAGATAACGGCCGGAAGTATGTACGGTATAAGGTTCGCGCGGAGTGCCACCTACGAATGTTGTATCAATAGCGGCGCCCTTTTCATCGAGAGCATCAAAGACATCTTCATCGCCATTAAAATCACCCAGGAATATGGGATCCGGCGGCGGTTCGGCGCCCGTCAACACCGTATAGCTGCGCTTGCCGGAGATGTCTATCCGGCCGTCCTCTCCGGCTATGGTGTCGCCTTCACCGACTACCTCCGAATACGTATCCGCAGAGGAAGGAATCTCAAATCCGCCTATGGATATGGAGGCGGCCATCGCGGTCGTGGGGACGGCGCCTGTAGCTATCCTCTCCTCTGCCATCTCGCTGGCGAGGCGGGTGTTGGTCTCGCGCACCTCGGAACCCAGCACCGTGGCGAAGGCCGACGCGCACATGATGGCGACCACGGCGATGATAGCCATAGCAACGATGAGCTCGACGAGGGTCATCGCGGGTCGGCGGGTGAATATGTGCGGCGCTACGGCACGTGACAAAACAGAGACGCACGCTATATGAGGCGCACGCCCGATTGGTATATCGTATTGATAGTCGTCTGCTAAATAATTACCATATAATGGCAACGGGGGGGGGGGCAGAAATTTCATGTATTTTTTGAAGAATATTATTGCTCATCTTTCCCTCCCTATATATCCTGCAAGTCCTCCCTTGGCCCTGCGCACCGGCCATGCTGTCTGCGCCGGCTATATCGCGTGCGTTGGCTATTTACAGTATACACCCATTCCACGCATATGAGAACACATTATTTCGTCGAGGGAGCGCTTGAATATACTTGAATATAGAAGAAAAGAACATTTCCATGGTTTCGAGATTGCTCAAAGAAACTGCTGATATTGGTTTGATCAAAATCGCCGATGTTTCTGCGGGAGCGAAGTTCAGGAAGTATCTGCCGTATTGGGCTTAAGTTTTACTTGACCGTCATTTGACTGCACGGGATTAATTGTATGAAATTTCAACGATAGTTTACTTGATCGGGAGACACGATACTCCAGTAGCCAAACGGTTCTAACACTTTTCAAACCACCATCTGACCCTGTGCACGTCAGCCCTGTTAGCTGCATACACCCATCGGCTACTTTCTGATACACGCTATTTTCACGTATATAGGAACCCCCCTCTGTCCGCCCGCCCAATTCTGTTCTGTGCTGTGCGTAGCTACATCGGCCTACGGATGGTATAATTCGGGGTGGACGGCGGGATGTGGGCTGCGGCGTGGTGGACATCCCCTATGGGATTTTTATAAAATTATTGCCTGATAGATAAAACGGGGCGTTGGGCTAGGAAGAAATTTGTGCCGACAGATAATGGGCCGAATGGGGATATGCGATGAAAGGGTATACGGAAGTGGCAGATAACGCGGCGGCGCGCAAGCCGGAGTGGCTGCGCAAGAGGTTTTCACTGGACGAGGATACTGAGTTCACGGGGGGCGTGCTTGAGGACCTGCGGCTTAACACGGTCTGCCGCGAGGCTATGTGCCCGAACTATACGGACTGCTTTTCGCGCCGGACGGCCACATTCATGATACTGGGTACGAACTGTACGCGCGACTGCGCGTTCTGCAATGTGGCTCATGGGGAGCCTTCGGGGGTAGACGCTGATGAGCCGGCGCGTGTCGGAGAGGCTGTCGCGCGTCTAGGGCTGAAATATGTGGTCGTGACCTCGGTCACGCGCGACGATCTCCCGGACGGCGGGGCGGGGCAGTTCGCGGGGGTCATCAGGTCGATAAGGGAGCGCAGCCCCGGCACGGCCGTCGAGGTGCTCGTGCCGGATTTCGGCGGGTCGCTTGAGGCTTTGCGCACGGTCGCCTCTGCCGCGCCCGATGTGATAAGCCACAACATGGAAACCGTGAAGGAGCTCTATCAAGCTGTCCGTCCGGGAGCGGACTACGGGCGCTCTCTGGAGCTGATACGCCGCATCCCTGAATCGGCGGCAGACAGTACGGGGTCTAGGTTGCGCAGCAAGAGCGGGTTCATGGTCGGATTTGGCGAAACGCGCGCACAGGTCTACGCGCTCATGGATGATCTTCTGGAGGTGGGATGCGAGTTCCTCACGATAGGGCAGTATCTCGCGCCTTCCCGCGCGCACCATAGGGTAGTGGAGTACGTGACGCCGGGAACATTCGACGAGTACGCTGACGCCGCGCGCGCGAAGGGCTTCGCCTATGTCGCTTCGGCGCCGTTCGTGCGCTCGTCCTACCGCGCGGGCGAAGCGCTGGGGGAGCTTTGACGATACTGTCCGCATGAACGAGACGCTCTATTTTATTCTGGCCCTTATACCTATAGCGTGGCTCGCTATATCGCTCTGTGTGCTGCGTTGGCCTGGGCATATCGCCTGCCCTATCGGGCTTGCTGCGGCGGCAGCCCTGACTCTGCTGTTCTGGAATGACAGCGTATATCTGCTCGGTACGTCCGTGCTCGAGGGCGTCGCTTTTGCGGCGTGGCCGATCCTGCTTGTCGTGCTCGCCGCCATCATCCTGTTCAGATATTCGGAAGCCGTCGGCGATATGGAAATAATACGGGGGGTGCTGTCAGGGGCGTCTGCGGACAGGCGTGTACTCGCGCTCATCTGCGCGTGGGGGTTCGGCGGGTTCCTGGAGGGGGTCGCGGGGTTTGGCACGCCGGTCCTGATCCCCGGTGCGATCCTCGTCGCGCTAGGGTTTTCTCCCATGAAAGCGGTGTTGATCTGCCTTGTCGCCAACACGGCGCCTACGCCTTTCGCGCAGATCGGGATTCCGGCCATCACTCTGTCGGGAGTGACGGGCCTGGATGCGGCGGCCCTGGGCGCGGCGGTGGCGCAGCAGATACTTATCCCTTCGCTGCTTCTGCCGTTCCTGATAGTCGTCATCGCGGGTGACGGAGTGAAAGCATTGAAGGGGATGATCCCCGTAACCTTGGTTTCGGGTCTTTCGTTCGCTGTGCCTGTGTTCGCGCTCGCTTTCTTCATGGGGCCGGAACTGCCCACGCTTGTGGGCTCCGTGAGCACGATTATCTGCACGGTGATCGCGGGCAGGCGTCTGCGCCATGACGGGGGAGGGATTAATAAAACACCGATTGAAGGGGTGGCGGCTGATTCGTCACAAGATTTGCCGATACAGGCAGCCGCGCCAAAATACGGGGCGCCGCAGGTACTCAATGCCTGCCTGCCGTTCATCCTGCTCTTCGCGCTGGTGCTGCTGACCGACAGGATACCTGCCGTGCATGACGCGCTCGCCGGGTTCAGCACGAAGACGGCCATCTACGGAGGCGAAGGGGCGTATCCGCTGACGTTCAACTGGATATTGACGCCGGGCATCATGATACTGGCCGCGGTGGCCGTGTCGTGCGCGATACGGCGGCACAGCCCGCGTCGGCTCCTTGCGACTGCGGGAAGGGTTGTCGCCGAATCAAGGAATATGATGATCACGGTCGTCTCGATCATCGCTATGGCGAAGGTGATGAGCTATGGCGGCATGACGGCCGAGATCGCTATATGGCTCGTAGCGGCGCTAGGTTCGTTCTATCCGCTCATCGCACCTATGATAGGTATGCTCGGAACATTCATCACCGGCAGCGACACGACATCATGCGTGCTGTTCGGCGGGCTCCAGTCCGGCGCGGCGACGGCTATCGGCGCGGATCCGGTATGGGTTGCGGCGTCCAACCTGAGCGGGGCGTCGATAGGGAAGATGCTGTCCCCGCAGAGCATTGCCGTGGGGCTAGGCATCGGCGGGCTGGACGGGATGGAGGGGGCTATACTGAAACGGACATTCCGATACAGCCTGGCCTTTATCGCGATCATCTGCGTAGTGACTTTTGTGGGTCCCTAAAAACTCTGCGCGCATTCAAAGAACCTCTGGCGAGGCTGTCTGCGCGCATTCAAAGTGGCTCAGATGGGGCTTTTTGGGTGGGTATAATATGCTTTTTTGTTATATAAGGGTAGAAAGCTTGCGCATGGCTTCCGCGTATATGTGGGTGAGCTTCATGAGGTTTTCGATGTCTATGTATTCGTCGGCCTGGTGCTCCACCTGCGGGCCGCCGGGGAAGCCAGGTCCGAAGGCGACCGCATGGGGTATGGCGCGGGCGTACGTCCCGCCGCCTATGGTGATGGGCGCGGCGTCCGCGTCGCCAGTCTGTTCCCGGTAGACATCCATGAGGACCCCTATGAGCGTGTCGTCCGGCTCGAACCAGATAGGCTTTTGGTCTATGCCTTTGACGACGCCGAGGTCGTATCTGTGGACTATGGGCATGAGCGCGTCGTAGACCGCATCCGATGTGAAAGTGACGGGGTAGCGCACATTGAGCGTGAGTATAGCCGCGTCGCGGTCCATGGCCATCTTGCCGACGTTCAGGGTGAGCTTGCCGGACGGCTCGTCGGCAAATCCGATGCCTAGCCCTTCGCCGTAGACCTCGAACCCTATGCGCTCGTTGTAAAAATCGATGAACGCGCGTACGCTGTCGTTTGCAATATCGAGTGTGCCCAGAAATTCCAGCAGCGCTGAGATGGCGTTTTCGCCAGCGCAGGGCGTGGCGCCATGGGCGCTCACGCCCTGCGCGGTGATCTCGAACGACTTGCCTATGCCTCTGCCTGTGACGCGGCGCCCGGACGAGGCGCGGTATTCGGCGAGCTTCGCCTTGACGCCGCCGAAGCCTTTGTCCGTATCGTCCATGATGATGGCCTTCGCGCTGTCGGGAACCATGTTGGGGGCGTTGCCTCCAGAGATGGAGCGTATGGAAACCCCTGTGTCGCCGCCCGTCCCGAGTTTTTTTGCGAGTTCGAAGTTGAGGATGCCTTTCTCCCCGTTGACGGCGGGGAAGCTACCGTCGGGGGTGAACCCTAAGTCGGGAGAGCCCGCGGCGTCCAGGTACCTGTACATGCCGCTCCAGCCAGTTTCTTCGTCGAGGCCGATGATGACCCTGATCGTCTTGGTGGGTATAAAGCCGCTGTCTTTGAGGGCTTTCAGAGCCATGTAGACGGCCGCGGCGGGGCCTTTGTCGTCGATGGCGCCGCGTCCGTAGACCCTGCCGTCCGCGATGTCGGCGTCGAACGGGCCGTGTACCCAGGCCCCGCCGGCCGGCACGACGTCGAGGTG
>JAISLZ010000014.1 GCA_031277015.1 Eubacteriales Family XIII. Incertae Sedis bacterium
GAGCCGTCCTTCACGAAGACCGGCCTGAGCTTTGCGAGGGATTCGAGGCTCGCGTCTTCGCGCGGACTCTCGTCCGTGTCGAACACCACCTCCTGACGCTTCACGCGTACAGTCACCGGGACTATCTGCTCCTTGAACCTGCCCGCCTTGATCGCCTCAACGGCCTTCTTGTGGCTGGCTAGCGCGAACTCGTCCATCTTCTCGCGTGATACGGGATGCTCCTTCAGCACGTTCTCGGCCGTCAGTCCCATATCCGGGTTGCCGATCTTCGGCGGGGACATGAGCACATAGCTGAACTCAGGATATTGATAGCTGTAAGGCCGTTTCGACTTGCTCATGAAGTAGGGGTTGTTCGTCATGCTCTCCGCGCCGCCCGCGACATAGACATCGCCGTGCCCGCTCTCTATCATGGCCGCGGCCATGCAGATGGTCTCAAGGCCCGACGCGCACTGGCGGTCAAACTGTATGCCGGGTACGGTCATCGGCAGGTCCGCCTCGAGCGCTATGACGCGGCCCGTGTTGCCGGGCGCGCCCTCTGCCAGGCCCATGTAGACCTCCTCTATCTCCGCAGGGTCCACTCCCGCGCGCTTCACTGCTTCCTTCACCACGATGCCGCCGAGCTCGTAGCCTTCGTAGCCCGACAGCGAGCCGGCATACTTGCCTATGGCCGTGCGGACCGCTGAAATTATCACTGCTTCTCTGCCCACTGTTTCTTCCCTCCTTATATGCGGTGGATGCCCCGCGCCCCCGCGCGGCAAGCGGCAGGGGCGCAGTTGTTTCATTGCCTTATTATTTTATTCGTCGTACTTGATGATGCGCACGTCGTCCGCGACCTTCAGATCAGCGCCCGTCTTCGATACAGCTTCCTCTACCGTGTGGCCGTCGAACAGCTCCGTCAACAGGAAGCCGCCCTCCGTGACCTTCACGACGCCTACGTCCGTGATGACGAGCGACACGCACTCGGTCGCCGTCAATGGGAGCTCGCAGCGCTTCTTCAGCTTGGGGTTGCCCTGCTTGTCCGTGTGCATCGTGACCGCGATGACTTCCTTGGCCTTCTTCGCGAGGTCCATGGCGCCGCCCATGCCGGGCACGAGGCCGCCGGGCACCATCCAGTTGGCGAGGTCGCCGTTCTCGGCAACTTCGAGGGCGCCGAGGATGGTCACGTCGAGCTTGCCCGTGCGCACGATGGCGAACGAGTCCGCGCTGTCGAAGAACGAGGCGCCCGGCACCGCCGTGATGGGCACGCAGCCCGAGTCCACGAGGTCGGGGTCCTCATCACCCTTCGCCGGCGAGGGGCCCGCGCCGAGAACGCCGTTCTCCGCGTGCAGGAACACCGTCATGTCGTCCGGGATATAGTTGACCACTTTCTGCGGGATGCCAAATCCCAGATTGACCACGTTGCCGTTGCTGATCTCCTCAGCAGCGCGCTTTGCCATCATATCTTTTACTGCCATCCCCATGTCCAGTCACCTCCTCCGTGAACGATGATATCGACGAACGCCCCGGGCGTGATAACGTGCTCCGGGTCTATGGCGCCGAGCGGCACGATCTCCTTCGCGTCTACTATTGTGATGTCGGCGGCCCTCGCCATCAGAGGGTTCATCCCTCTAGCCGTCTTGCTGTACGTGAGGTTGCCGAACTCGTCCGCCTGTTGCGCGAGGATGATCGCGACGTCGGCCCTGAGCGGGGTTTCGAGCAGATATTCCTTGCCGTCCACCGTGACCTTCTGCTTGCCTTCCTCGATGACCGTCCCCATGCCGACGTCCGTGAGTATGCCGCCGAGGCCGACGCCGCCGGCCCTGATGCGCTCAGCCAGCGTGCCCTGCGGGCTGAACTCGACCTCGAGCTTGCCCGCGTTGAGTAGCTCCCCGGCCGCCTTCGTAGCGCCGATGTGGCTCGTGATGAGCTTCTTCACCTGGCCTCCCGATACGATGTGGTCAGGCCCCACGTCTGGATCGCCCGCATCAATTGAAATGAGGGTGAGATCCTTGACCCCTTTCCTGATTATTTCCTGAATCAGCGTGTACGATGAACCGATGCCGCCGAAGCCCGCGACCATGATCGTGATGCCATCGGCGATATGCTCCATCGCCTGTTCCACCGTCTGGATCTTGCCAAACTTGTTTCCCGGCTCAGACATATGCCCCTCCTTTGGGTGCTGTATGGTAACGTATACATATCATGGTACTCCGTGATTCCTACCCGCGAGTCGGCTTCTCCGCCCTGCGCTTGAATTTCAGATACCATGGAATATATATGCAATCGGCGTGCCAACTCACACCCCAATGCGGCTTTTATGCCTGACATGGTGAGTTTACCTTGAAACTACGACATTCTGGTCATCCATCTGACATGATTGCGTGGTTGTGGAATCTTGCTTAGGCGCTCTCATACGGGAAGCGATTCATCTGTCACGAGTCACTGACCCGGTTTCTGACTCGAGCACTGACTCACTATTGAATTTTTGACTCGCCGTGTGATAGAATTATAAATAAAAAACATGCCGCATTGTTTTTATAAAATTGGAGGGCGCGTCGGCAAAGGCTGTTGAGGACCATAATGAGCGAAATGAAAAACAAAAAATACATACACGACGATTTTGGGACATATCGCTCAGTGCGGCCTGAAGGTTATTTTCCCTATTCGGCGTGGGAGATCGACAACAACATGGAGATCACCGACCACGAGGTGTTGCTCGATGTGAAACGACTGAACATCGATATGACATGCTTCCTGCAGCTCATGGAGAGCAGCTACGGCGACAGGGACGGGATCGCGCGCGGCATCATGGACTTAGTCAGGGAGCGCGGCAAGCTGCACAATCCGGTGACGGGCACGGGCGGCACGCTGCTCGGGACGGTCGCGAAGATCGGCGCGGCGTACAGCAACCGTTACGGCATCGGGGAGGGCGATGACGTCATATCGCTGAGCTCGCTGACAGGCATACCTCTGTCCATCAGCCACATCCGTGATGTGGACACGGACATGGCTCAGGTGAGGATCGACGGTCAGGCGATCCTGTTCGAGAACAGCCCGGTCGTGAAGAAGAGCGGATTGTTGCCCGACGACCTGCAACTGTCAGCGTTCGAGACCATCGGCGAAGCGGCCGAAACATACCGCATCGTGGAGCCGGGCGACCGCGTGATCATCATCGGTGCGGCCGGGAAGTTCGGTCTCGTCTGCGGCCTCGCTGCGCGCGCAAAGCTCGGTGGCACGGGTAGCCTGACGGGGGTAGTAGACAGCGCGGATGGAATGGTCCCGGGCGAGATGAAGGGGCTGTTCGACGAAGCCTACGTATTCGAGGCGAGCGACATCGCGGCGATGCGCCGTGAGCTCACCGGTGTGGGCGAATACGACGTCGTGATCAACTGCTCACAGAGGCCCATGTCCGAGCCCGTTTGCGTCATGCTGCCGCGTGGCCGGGGCAAGGTGTTCTTCACAAACCTCGGAGCGAACAGCAAGGCCGCCGGGCTCGCCGCGGAAATACTCGGCAAGGAACTGAGTGTTCGTTTCTACCATGGCTATCTCGAAGACCAGGAGAGGACATTGGTTGACATAATACGGAAGACACCGGATTTTGAACGGCTGCTCCGAGCCGCGCTCGCGAACGATTTCCGTTATCCGTGGCTCCAGATACTGGACACCGCCGGACGCCTTTTCAAACTTTCACGCGGCATCATCGAGGACCCTCAGAACTACGTCTTTGAAAGCCCAAAATCCCTCGAACTGCTTGAGACACTCATACGCGTAGCCAAATACGACTGCACTATACTCGTCTCCGGAGAGACGGGAGTGGGTAAGGAGATAGCCGCCGAGGTCATACACAAGAAAAGTTGGCGCAAGAGCGGCCGGCTCGTAAAGGTCAATTGCGCGTCGATACCCGAGCACTTACTTGAAACAGAGCTTTTTGGCTACGTGGGCGGCGCGTTCACGGGCAGCGACCCTAAGGGGAAAAAGGGGCTTTGGGAGATAGCCGACAAGGGAGTGCTTTTTCTAGACGAGATAGGGGAGATGCCGCTCGCCCTCCAGGCCAAACTGCTGCGGGCGCTTGAGGAGAACGAGATATTCCGCGTCGGCTCTGGCACGCCTGTCAAGGTGAACGTACGCGTCATCGCCGCAACGAACAGCGACCTCATGGAGATGGTGCGGGAAAAGACATTCCGCGAGGACCTCTACTACAGGCTCAACGTGTTCTATCTGCGCATACCCCCGCTGCGCGAACGCCGCGAGGACATCCTGCCGCTCGTCGAGCTCATGCTCAGGAAATACGGCGACAAATACGGGATAAACAAGACGATGGACAGGACGGCGGCGAAGCTGCTCGAGACCTTCCCGTGGTACGGCAACATCCGGGAGCTTGGCAACTTCGTGCAGAAGGTCCTCATCGATTCGCGGGGGAGCGAGATCACGGTATCGGACATCAACAGGCACCTCGCGTCCCTCAGGGTCGGGGACGCGGGCGCGGCTTCCCCTTACGGGCGGGTAACGCTTCATGGGCAGGTTTCGGAAAAAGTGCTACCTGCGGGTATGGACGAGGAGAGCCTGTTCAGGTACTATAAGGAGAAGTACGGTTCGACGCGCAAGATAGCGAGCGTCTGCGGTATGAGCCAGAGCAGCGTCACGCGCCGCCTGCGCAAGTACGGGCTGAATACTTAGCGGCTTAGGTGACAGAGCCCACATACGCATAACGAAAGGAAAACTATGTTTAAAGTAACAGACGTCAGTAGCGATCCCGGAGGGACAGCTCATCTTGTGATCACGGGAAACAGCGCCTTCCTCTGCGACACTGGTTTCGCGTTCAGCGCGGAGGCGACGGTGGCAAATATACGCGCAGCGCTCGAGGGCGAGGGACCCAGCAGACTGGACTACATACTCCTCACGCACTCGCACTTCGACCACGCGGCCGGCACGTCCACCGTAGCGCGCGCCTTCAGGGAAGCGAAGGTCGTCGCTTCGCGCTACGCCGCCGAGGTATTCATAAGGCCCGGGGCCAGGCGAGCGATCAGGGATATGGACGAGGCGGCCGCGCGGAACGCAGGTGCTGATCCGGGCGAGGACACCACATCCGGACTACGCGTGGATATCGAGGTAGGGGACGGTGATGTCGTGCGGACTGCGGACAGGACCGTACGCGTATACGCGACGCCGGGGCACACGAACTGTAGCGTGTCCTACTATTTCGAGGAGGACGACATACTGGCCACATCCGAATCGTCCGGCTTCAAGTTCGGAGACATCGTCTGGCCCGCTTTCCTTACGAGCTACCGCGATTCCATAGAGTCCATCGAGCTCGTGAAGCGCCTGGCGCCGGAGCGCCTACTGCTGCCTCACGCCGGGCTCATCTCGGGCAGCGAAGTGAGCGCTTACCTGTCCGTCATAAAGGAAAAGACGGAAGAAAAAGCGGCGTTCATACTTTCGCGACACCGTGCCGGAATGTCGGAGGAGGAGATAGTGAAAGACTTCATCTCCGAATACTTCGACAGGTTCATACGGGACACCGGACTGCAGACGGAGGAGTCGTTCGTCGCCAACACACGCGCCCTGGTCCCGCGCCTGATCGCGGAAGCGGAGTCGTAGATCGCATATGGAACGCCAGACACAGAACCAAGTCCGCGCGACATCAAGCGGCGGGAACTCCATGAAATCCGCCTTCGTCCTCCTGTCCGCGGCCTGCATATGGGGCATGGGTTTCGTAGCGCAACGCTACGGCATGGATCTGGTAGGCCCGTTCTTCTTCGCGGGCACACGCACCCTGCTCGCCGCGCTGACCATCCTCATCGTCATCGCCGTGACCGGCGTGGCGGCAAAGGCGAAGGGGCGGCAAGGCGCAAGCGATGTGGCAAGCAGAATAAGCGGTACTGGCACCTCTGCCAAATTTTTATTCAAAGGCGGCGCCATCTGTGGCGTGGTACTTTTCCTCGGCCAAGGGCTACAGCAGGTGGGCATGGTATACACCACGGCGTCCAAGGCCGGCTTCCTCACTGCACTCTACATCGTACTTGTTCCCATTATTGGAATTTTTCTCAAAAAACGCACCCATTGGAACGCCTGGGCGGGCGTCGCGCTCGCAGCCGTCGGTCTCTACTTTCTCAGCATCACATCGGAGTTCACGATGCTGCCCGGCGACATCGTGCTACTCGTCGGAGCGGCTCTGTGGGCCACGCACATCCTCGTGACCGGCCATTACGTGCCCACACTCGACCAGCAGGGCATATACAGGCTCGTCACAGTGCAGTTCGCCGTCTGCTCAGCGCTGAGCTTCTGCGTCTCGCCGTTCATTGACGTGAATCTGGTCCCCATACCGCTGACCGCGGACATCCTTTCTCAGGCGCTACCGGCCCTGCTCTACTCCGGCTGCGTCTCCGCCGGAGTCGGATTCACCCTCCAGGCGATAGGACAGCGGCGCATCAGCCCGTCCGCCGCCGGCATCATACTGAGCCTCGAGGCTGTGTTCGGTGCCATAGGCGGCGCCATCATCCTCGGCGAACGCCTCTCACCACGCGAATTGCTCGGTTGCGCACTCATGTTCGCCGCCTTCGTGCTCGCGCAGATTCCTGTTAAGGGGACGCGAGAGCGAGGGTGATTTTTGCGCATTCTTGACGAAGGATTCCTCAATGATTAGAATAGAATTAAGAATAGTAGAGAGATTGAATACAAGCTTAGCAAAGGAGATGAACGCTAATGGCGACAAGCAGCATTTTTAGCAATATCCACATCAAGGGCGAAGCATCTTGTCGTTCTTTTTTGGATGCAGTGGAATCCTCGGAGAAAACAATGCCCGATAGAACGCGTATTCCAATCAAGATAAAAGAGCTGAAGACCAAAGAAGATATCAAAGACGCTTTCAAGACGAAGTAGTGTGCATCAATTATCTAACGGTAAAATTACAGGATGCTATAAAGACGCTTACGACGGAAAGCGTCGCAAGGATTCTTTCTACTTTTTCCAATCCTCTAAATGACGACATTGAAGAGTTTATTAAATTCCGTGCAATTGATTTTTCCGAGCGAGGAATTGCCAGAACACATTTAGTAATACGCCAAAATGAAAATGATTACGAATTGCTTGGGTACTACACATGAACCAACAAGATATTGTCCATTTCCCCCGAGGGCCTATCCGGTACGGTCAAAAATAGATGGTTTCCGAATGAATGATATTATAATGATATCAGAAGCGAATATCCCGAATAGTGGATAGGAGTAAAAGTGAAAAAATTATCGGATACGGAATATGAATCTCTCGCTGACGAGTATGGGAGGGAAGCGCCTAAGCTATCAGAAAAGCCGGGCCATTTGACGCAAATCAAGGAGCGCGCCCTTGTCAGGGAGACGATGAACGCATACCTGCTGCCGCATCCGCCGCTCATCGTGCCGGGCGTCGGCGCCGGCGATGAGATACCGGATACGCGCGCGGCCTTCGGGCGCGTGGCGGCTGAGATTACGGAGCTCGCACCCGAGACTGTCATCTACGTGACGCCACATTCATGTATGTACGGGGACTACATCCATATATCGCCGGGCGCTGGCGCGGTGGGCGACTTCGGGCAGTTCCGTGCGCGCGGCATCAAGCTCTCCGTGGAGTACGACGAGGAGCTCGCGACGCTCATCGGCCAGATATCGAGCACCGACGGACTGCCCGCGGGCCCGCTCGGGGAGCGTGACGCGTCTTTGGACCACGGTGTACTCGTGCCGCTGTACTTTCTGCAAAGGCAGAATGGGCATGACAAAAGTGACCGTCCCCTTTTGCCCACGGCGAAGATAGTCAGGATATCGCTGTCCGGGTTCCCGTTGATTGATCATTACCGCTTCGGGATGTATGTAGCGGATGCCGTGCGGCGGCTCGGGCGGCGCGCCGTGCTCATCGCGAGCGGCGATATGTCCCACAGGCTGAAGGAGGACGGCCCCTACGGGTTCGCTCCCGAGGGGCCCGCGCATGACGAATACGTTAAGTCGTGCCTCGAGAACTCCGACATGCGCGGACTGCTTGCGATCGACCCGTCCGTAAGCGAGGGCGCGGGCGAATGCGGGCTTGCGTCTATAGCTGTCGCCGCCGGGTATCTCGACGGGCACAAGGTGCGGAGCGAGGTATACTCCTATGAAGGTCCTTACGGGGTGGGCTACCTCGTGGCTGCGCTGTCCGGGCAACAAGGCGCGCCGTCCCTGCTGCCGGAGCTCGTAAGCGATAGGGATATGGCTATCGCCAAAGCTCGTGAAACCGAAGACCCCTACGTGCGCCTGGCCCGCGCAAACGTTGAGTACTATGTCAAAAACGGGAGCGCGCTTCGCCCCGAGAATGACGATCTGTCCCCGGAGATGCTGACAGAGAGCGCAGGCGTCTTCGTGTCGATCAAGAAGGACGGCGCACTGCGCGGCTGCATAGGCACGATCGCTCCCACGCGGAAGAATATCGCCGAGGAGATACTATCCAACAGCGTATCTGCCGCCGCGCGCGACCCGCGTTTCGATCCTATAGACGAGGGCGAGCTTGACAGCCTGACGTACAGCGTGGACGTGCTGGCCGCGCCCGAGCCCATAGATGGCCCGAATGAGCTCGACGTGAAACGTTACGGCGTCATCGTCAGCAGTCGCGGACGGCGCGGCCTGCTGCTGCCCGATCTGGACGGTGTGGACACGCCTGAGCAGCAGATAGACATCGCCCGCCGCAAGGGCGGCATAGGCGAACACGAGCCCTACACCCTCGAGCGTTTTGAGGTGATACGGCACAGATGAACACGCACGAACGTCATTTCGAAACACATAATAGTAAAAAATGAAAGAAGCCCTGTATTATAGGCATGAAGGCAATGCGTGCCGATGCCTGCTGTGCCCGTACGAATGTCTGATAGAGGACGGGCGGTATGGCCGTTGCCGCGCGCGCGCAGCGTCGGGCGGCCGCCTCTACGCCATGAGTTACGGAGCGGCGTCGGCCCTCGCTCTCGACCCGATAGAGAAGAAGCCCCTGTACAGATTTCACCCCGGCTCACACATACTGTCGTACGGTTCGTACGGCTGCAATATGGATTGCGCATGGTGCCAGAACAGTTCGATCTCGCAGCGGCAGGCGCCGCCGGATGCCGTGCACGTAACACCAGAAAGCCTGGTGCGCACCGCAGTCGAGATCGCCCAGGAGACTCAGCAAGAAATCGGCGGCAAATACGCGCGGGATCGAACCGCTCACCAACCTCCTGGCAATATCGGCGTCGCTTTCACCTACAACGAACCGCTCATCTCGCCCGAATTGATCATGGACACCGCTCCCCTGCTGCGCGCCGCCGGGCTCTCCGTCGTTCTCGTGACTAACGCCATGGTAAACGAAGCGCCATTTATGAATATACTGCCACACATAGACGCGATGAACATCGACCTGAAAAGTTTCCACCAAGGACTGTACGAAAGAAACGGCGGCGATACGAGAACCGTCATGCGCAATATCGAGACCGCTGCCGCCGCGGGCTGCCACATCGAAATCACGACGCTCATCATCCCCGGAGAGAACGACACCGAGGACGGTATACGCGCCGAAGCCGAATGGCTCGCCGGCATAGACCCCGGCATTCCTCTGCACATCACTCGTTTCTTTCCGAGATACCGCATGACAGGCAAGACGCCTACTCCCGCTCGCACGATGGAACGTCTCGCCGCCGTAGCAAAGCGACATCTCAGACACGTCTACCTCGGAAACATCCGGATATAGCATCCCCTAAGATACCTCTCAAACCAACCAGACGGAGCAAAATCCGCCGAAACGTCAGCGGCTACGCATAATGGGAATTAGCGGAAGTCAAGCAACAGTAGAAAAGGAGAGGAACATGTTAACGGTATTGAAAAAGCAATTGAAGAAAAATAGCAGGAGGGGATTCACGCTCGTTGAGGTCATCG
>JAISLZ010000039.1 GCA_031277015.1 Eubacteriales Family XIII. Incertae Sedis bacterium
TCGCAAACCCTTATGGCGTGCCGTTGGTCATGGAATACGGCGGGGAGAGTTTGACAATCCCGGCAAAGAGTTCATCGACCGTGGGCTTTGCCGAAGGATACAATGACATAGTTTATTACTTGAAAGACGAAAATGGCATTTCGGAAAAAGTTGACGCTCGCCTCAATGTCGATACAACGCCGCCGGTTGTTGAGCTCGGGAGTATCAAGGAAAAAATCTACAGCGATGTGGGAAGAGTTTTGTTCAATATACGAATCAATGAGTATCCAAAATACATCAAGGTCAATGGAAAAGAAAAAGATATGGGCACAGATGGCGAGGTGCCTTACCATTTCGGCCATTTTGAAGACATCGAGGTAATGAGCATTGTTGTCGAAACCGCTGATGGGGCAGGCAATGTGACAAAGACAAAGCTTACGAAAGACTCAAGTACGCTGCTCATTCGAGAGTACTACTATAAACATGATCGTTTGATTTCCAGAGAATACTACGATGAACATAGACGTTTGATTTCCAGAGAGGACGGACCCGGTTCCGAATGAAGGTGAAACCAATGACAAAAGCCCTCCTGGTAGGTGCGGTATCTTTCGGGAATCATCAAGGACTATTTAAGAATATTTTTGTGCATCAACTAACTTTTATACAAAAAATTCAGAAGCCTGTGATCGTTGGAATCACAGGCTTTTCAGCGCCAATGCCGCCCTTTTAGATGGTCGAGGTGACAGGATTTGAACCTGCGACTCCTACGTCCCGAACGTAGTACTCTACCAAGCTGAGCTACACCTCGACGCGGACGGCGCGGGACGCAACAATTATTATACTGGACATACGGAGCCCGCGCAAGGATTATCTTGCACGGGCTTCAATGCAAAGCCTGTATGCGGCGACGCATGGTAAATGAGGTTAGTGCATGTGCGATGTGAATTCGTCCGTGGTCTTGGTCACCGCGAAATATAATGAAGGGCTGTTGTAGTAGTCCGTCCATTTGGGGTTGCCCCACTGGAAGGTGGAGTCCCAGGGGAATTTCCCGGTGTCGAAGGATTCGTTGGAGCCGGGAGTGATGCGCGATCTGACGTGCGGTATCTTCTCTGCCCAACGCCCGTCGTCCAGTCTGGCACGGAAATGATAGTCGTAGTCGCCAAACGCGCTCATCTCGCCCTCGTCCATGCCGCCTTCGCCGATCTTCATCTCGACCAGGTATTCCTTTTCGGGGTCGATAGGGTCGTCAAAACCGGACAGGGGCCGCCATGACTCGATGGCGAGCTTGTCCTTGTGAGCTTCAATATAGTCGCCGACCTTCCCCTTGAGGTATTGCAGCACAGCGTCCGTGCCGGAGGCATGGGCCTTCTTAAGCGCGGCCTTGTCCGCATCGGTGAGCAGATCGGCGTCATAGATGTCGTCCTTGTCACGCAGGGCGTACGACAGGCAGTTCCCGGACTCTTCGGGCATCTCATGGTAGGCGTACTTGCCGTACTTTTGGGAAGGCTTGCCCTCAGTATAGCTTATGGACAGGCGCGGGAAATTCGCCTCGTCGTCGCCGAACGCGGACCAGAGGTTCGCAACCTTCCCTTTCTCTATGCCCGCGAGCGCAAACCCATAGTTGGCGCGTTCGCCGCCTAGCCATTCGCGTACTATATCCGTAACGTCCAGTCCATACCAGTCGCCGTCTTCCTTCTCGCTGACGGGCGAACCATCCCGGAACGCCACTTTGTCTTTGAGGCTGTTCCAGTCTACGATGGCGTAGCCCCACGAGATGTCCGCCGCACCCGCGCTGAAAGTCGGCTCGTCTCCATCCTTCTTTTTCATGGAGAGCCGCGCGGATACGAGATCGTCCGGCGTGACGCCCGAAGGCAGGTCAAAGCGCACAAGGCCCATGCTCTGCTTGCCGTCGTTCCCGAGGCCTACCTCTATATAGCTCACGTCTTTGTCGAGCGTAACGTTTTCGTCCGGCCTTTTCTCCGAGACCCACCCTGTGATGGTGATGTCAATCCCTTGTATATCTACGGTTTTTTCTGCGGTGGCCGCCTGTGCGGAACCGGTGGTGGTAGCGGCGTCGGCGCTGCTGTCTATCGCGTCTCCGGAAATTGCGGCGCCGCTCGCGGCCTGCCCGCCGCCTGCGCCGCCGGGGGCCTTGCCCGGCCCGCATCCCGCGAGCGTCGCGGCGATAAGCGCCACCGACAGGAAAAAGATCGCCGCCGCGCGGCGTTTTGAGTGTTTGGTGTCAGTCATTTCCGATTAGTCTCCTTCTGAACTACTATGTTGATAAAATTTGTTGACCAATTGTACCACAGCGGTATGTCGCATTTCAGACACAGATTTCCGGCAGTGCGGCGGGGCGCCGCGGGCTATCCGGAGCGGGCGCGTATATGGCTCAGGCGAACATGAAGGTGAGTTCGCAGGAGCAGACGAGTTTGCCGTCTTTGAAAGCTTCGGCCTTGCCCTTGCCGCCGCGCGCGCGCACGGACAGGAGCTCGACCTCGAGGCGCAGTTCGTCGCCGGGCGTCACCATGCCGCGGAACTTCACGCGGTCGATCGCGCCGAAGTACGCGATCTTGCCTCTGTGTTCCGGGAGCGACAGGACGCATACGGCGCCCGCCTGCGCGAGCGCTTCGACCTGGAGGACGCCGGGCATGACGGGGTTGCCGGGGAAGTGGCCTTTGAAATAGTATTCGTCCTCGCTCACTCGTTTGATCGCGACGACCTTCCTGCCGGGTTCGAGCTCCGTCACCTCGTCGATGAGCAGGAATGGTTCGCGGTGGGGTATGATATCCTTGATTGCGTCTTTGTCCAGTTTCATGGTCAGCCCTCGTATTTCTTCAGTATAATCGTCCCGTTGTGTCCGCCGAATCCGAGCGAGTTGGACATGGCGTAGCGCACATCCACGTCGCGGGCCCCGTCCGTCACGTAATCGAGATCGAGCTCTTCGTCGGGGACGCGGTAGCCTGCGGTTGGGGGCACACGGCCTTCGGTAATCGACTTCACTGAGAACACGGCTTCGAGGGCGCCGGCGGCGCCGAGGGCGTGGCCCGTCATGGACTTCGTTGAGCTGATGGGCACACTATGCGCGTCCGCGCCGAATACGGCCTTCACCGCGCGCGTCTCAAAGAGGTCGTTCAGCGGCGTGCTCGTGCCGTGCGCGTTGATGTACGAGATGTCGGAAGGCCGGATTCCGGCGGACTCTATCGCCATGCCCATCGAGTAGGCCGCGCCCTCGCCGTCCGGCGAAGGCTGCGTGATGTGGTAGGCGTCCGTACTCGTGCCGTAGCCGACCACCTCCGCGAGAATGTCCGCGCCGCGGGCCTTCGCGCGCTCGTGCTCTTCGAGCACGAGCGCCCCGGCGCCCTCCCCGATCACAAATCCGTTCCGCTCCTTGTCGAACGGAATGGACGCGCGGTCCGGGTCGGTCGCCTCCGTCATAGCCTTCATGTTCGCGAATCCCGCCACGCACACCGGCGCAAACGGGGACTCCGCGCCCCCCGCCACGATGACGTCAGCTAGCCCGAGCTTGATCGACCGCCACGCCTCCCCTACCGCGTGCGTACCGGTCGAGCACGCCGTGACTATCCCCATGGAATGCCCCTTGAACCCGTACTTGATCGCCACGTTCCCAGGCAGTATGTTGATGATTATCATAGGTACGAGAAGTGCGGACACGCGCCGGTAGCCGTTCTCCCGCCCGTTTGTCATCTCCCTTTCGAGCGTGCGTATACCGCCTATCCCGCTGCCGAGATATACGCTCACGCGCTCCGGCGCCACGTTGTCGCCGGCTACTATGCCGCTCATGGACAGCGCCTCGTCCACCGCCACCATCCCGAACTGGCAGAAAAGGTCGAGCCTTTTCGCCTCGCGTCTGTCGGGATATTCAAAGCCTTTGACCTCAGCGCCTACCGTGACCTTCTGGCCCGTCAGGTCCATCGTCTCAATGCGCGCGAACCCGTGCCGCCCCGCCATGAGGCTGTCCCACGCCGAGGGCACGTCGTTGCCGACGGCGCACACCGACCCAATCCCCGTTATCACTACCCGTTTTTCTTCCATTCTATAATGCCTCCATTTATATTATATAGCATAAATTTCCAAATAGCAATCTTCCGCGTCTCTCCCGAATGGCTTTCCGCGTCTCTTCGCCGAAAGGCTCACATCACGATGCCGCCGTCCACGCATATGACCTGGCCCGTTATGTATGACGCTTTGTCGGACGCGAGGAAGGCCGCGAGGTGCGCTATGTCGGCCGGCTCGCCCATACGCCCGAGAGGTACGCGCGCGAGACTGGCCTCGATCTGTTTCTCCGTGAGCTGCTGCGTCATCGGCGTATTGATGAAGCCGGGGGCGATGGCGTTGACCGTGATCCCGCGGGAGCCCAGTTCCTTGGCCGCCGACTTCGTGAGCCCGACCAGGCCAGCCTTCGACGATGCGTAGTTGGCCTGGCCCGGATTGCCGTTCACGCCGGATACGCTCGACATATTGACGATGCGGCCGCTGCGCTGCTTCACCATGAGGACGCTCATCTCCTTCAGCATGTAAAACGCGCCGTTCAGGTTGATGCGCACCACGCGTTCAAAATCCTCCGGTTTCATGCGCAGGATCAGCCCGTCGGCCGTGACGCCCGCGTTGTTGATGAGGATATCGCAACCGCCGAGGGAATCCTTCATCCGCGTAGCCGCCTCCTTCGCGAACTCCGGGTCAGAGACGTCGCCTCTCAGGGCGAACGCCCCTCCGCTACCCGCCGCCGCGAGCTGCTCTACCGCTTTGGCGTTTGCCTCGTCCGGCGCGTAGTCCGCTATCGCGACATCCGCGCCCTCACGCGCAAACTCGAGCGCTATCTCAAGACCTATGCCCCGCGAGCCTCCCGTAACCATAGCCCTCTTACCTTCAAGCAAACCCATAATACCCTCCTGTTCGCATCAATTAATGTTCCTTCTATTATATATAGCGCGCACGGCCTACCGGTTCGTGGGGCCGCATACGGCGCTGATCGCTTTCTCAAGCGTCTCCGCATCCTCCACGTTCACAGCCGTAAGGCCGGGAACGGTTTTTTTCGCGAGGCCCGTCAGCGTTTTGCCGGGGCCGAACTCGACGATAACGTCCGCTCCGGACGCCGCCAACGCCTCCGTGACCTCCTGCCATCTGACCGGGCTTCTTACCTGCCCCGCCATTATCTCAGGGACAGCCTCTGCAATGCCGGCGCCGGGGGCCATTTCCCTCATGTATTCCGCAAGCGTGCCCGCCGTCATGTCGAGGTAGAGTTCATACTCCGGCTCCCCGAACTCCATCTGGCTCGCGGCCTCCCGTATGCCGTCCGACGCCGGCGCCATGATCGGGCTGTGGAAGGCCGTGCTCACAGGCAGCGGCATGACCCGCAGTTTCCTGCCGGAGCCTTTCGCAAGCGCGGCGAACGCTTCGATTGCCTCCGCGTCGCCCGCGATCGCCGTCTGCGTCGGGGCGTTCAGGTTGACCGCTTCCAGTACCCAAGGGCCACGCGCCTTCTGAACCAGTTCCATGATATCCTCGCGCGCGCCCAGGACCGCGGCCATCGCGCCGCGCGGCGAGCCGTCGCTATGCCGCCCGGCCAGGGCCATGAGCCGGCCGCGCTCCTTGATGAGCTCTATCCCCCTCTCCACACCCGGTATGACGCCCGCCGCCGTGAACGCCGCGTACTCGCCGAGGCTGAATCCCGCCATGCCGACGATCTCTACGCCGCACATCGCAGGCTCCGTCCGCAGCGCGCCGCCCGGCCACGCGAGACCAAGGCGCTCCGCAAACGCGGCCCACGCCGCCATGTCCACCGTATATACTGCCGGCTGCGTCACGTCCGTGACATCTAGCTCTTCACGCGAAGCCTCAAAGCAGTCCCGCATGACCTTCTCCCCTGCAGCCTCGAATACCGACCTGGCCGCCGCGCTCGTTTCGTAGAGCGACCTGCCCATGCCGGGGTACTGCGCGCCCTGCCCCGCGAATACCGCGGCTATACGCTTTTGAGGGCCTCTTACCATTCGAGCGCCCTCTCCCGGTACACCGAGCCTGCCCCGGTGAACATCTCGCGGATGATCTCCGCTGCGGGTTGCTCCCTCTGCACGAGGCCCGCTATCTGGCCCGCCATGAGCGAGCCGTGTTCGACGTCTCCGTCCACCACGGCAGCCCGCAGCGTACCCGACAGAAAATTCTCATAATCCTCGAGGCTGAGGCTTTCCTGCCTCTCTAGCGCAAGCGCCTCCTTCGCGAACTTGTTCTTCAGGACGCGCACCGGATGCCCTGTCGGCCTGCCAGTCACCACTGTGTCGCTGTCCTTCGCCTTGAGCAGCCTGTCCTTGTAGGGCTGCGCTACCCTGCATTCCGTAGCCGCGAGGAAACGCGTCCCCACCTGTACGCCCGACGCGCCGAGCATAAAGGCCGCCGCGACGCCCCTGCCGTCGGCTATACCGCCGGCCGCGATCACGGGCACGTCCACCGCGTCAGCCACCTGCGGCACGAGGGCCATAGTCGTCAGCTCGCCTATATGCCCGCCGCTCTCCGTACCCTCCGCGACGAGCGCGTCAACGCCTGATCGTTCGAGCCTGATCGCGAGCGCTACGCTCGCCACGACCGGGATCACCTTGACGCCCGCCGCCTTCAGATCAGTGACGTACTTGCTAGGGTTGCCCGCGCCCGTCGTCGCGACGGCCACCTGCTCTTCGCACAGCACGCGGATAATGCTCTCCGCGGCAGGGTTCATGAGCATCACATTGACGCCGAAGGGCCTGTCCGTCAGCTCCCGCGCCTTCCTGATCTGCTCGCGCACGTAGTCCGCGTCCGCGTTGCCCGCCGCGATGAGGCCGAGGCCGCCGCCGTTCGAGACCGCCGCCGCCAGGTTCGCCTCCGCGACCCACGCCATGCCGCCCTGCAATATCGGGTACTCTATGCCGAACATTTCTCTGATATCGTTCTTCATGATCACATACTTTCCTCCGCGGCTAGCGCCCCTCACCACCAAAACGGTCTGTGTGGGCCGCCTCTCCACTCATATTATTTTACATTAGGAAACCTTCATTGGCATGTGCCGATTTCTATTATCTCACAATCGCCATCCGGCCGCCCGCCGCAAAATACTTTTACTGTAAAACTATTTCTTTCAGTATAACAGTTATTTATGCGGTGTACAATACGATTTTTTATTATGCTAATATTAGTTTGTGGCTGCGGGAGGCGATAGAAAAACCGAACGGAAAGGAGCTCAAATGACTAGATTTAATGGAGCCGCGGACACAAAGGGCTCATTCGAAATGGAAGAATTGACACATGGAGAATATGACGCGAAGCGCAAAGCGCAGAGAGATGAGCAGGACATCCAGGCAAACAAGGGATTCGCGATATTGTCGTATATATCCGTTTTCTGCCTCATATCCGTCTTAGCCGCGCCTAAGGGCTCGCGTTACGCGCGTTTCCACGCGAACCAGGGGCTTGCCCTCTTCATCGTGGAGCTCATCGGCAGCGCCGCGCTGAGCATAGCATCCTCGATCTTCGGAATAGGCATCGTCCAAGGCTTCGTCGTCATTTTCACAGGCATGATGACAGGCGGCATGGGGTTCGCCATAGGCGTCATCTCGTGTGTTTTCGGCGGGTTAATGCTCATATTGTCCATCGTGGGCATTGTAAACGCGGCGATGGGCGAATGCAGGCCCCTGCCTGTCACAGGAGGCATGCGCATTCTGAAATGATGCTTTGGCGCGCACATACACGCAGGTTCCCGGCCCGCTTACGATCGCGATTCCAACCATGCGGCAACCATGCGCCTATCCCGAAATCCCCAAACACGCTCCCTTTACGGATTTGGCCGGATATGATATATTGAACCTGTGCATGGTTGCAATGCCAACGCCTGTTCAACTTAAAGAAGGGAACATAGATGAGTATACTGGACGAAATCGCGAAGCTCAAGGGGCTGCTCGACGATGGGGCGATAACACAGGAGGAATACGACGCGCAGAAGGCGAAGCTGTTCGCGTCTGAAGACGGGGTGAAGGGAGGGCCTACGGGCGCGCCGAGGCATGTTCCCGGTACGCCGTACGCAAACCGCCAGGAGGACGTAGACGCGAACAGGGTATTCGGAATCATCTCCTATATCTTTTGCCTGTCCCTCGTGACCACGTTCGCGGCGCCGAAGGAATCCCAATACGCGCGTTTCCACGCGAACCAAGGGCTCGTCCTGTTCATCGTAG